>JBCCSR010000964.1:0-2973 GCA_039199865.1 Bacteroidota bacterium | reverse complement strand
TAGCTTGACGACTAATGCTGCTAATATCAACCATCTCAAATCCTTTATCAAAGGTAAAAGCAAAGATCCCACTCAAAGAAAGAGCTGGTTGAAACAAATTGAGCGCAATGGATCAGGGAATCTTGATTTTTCACAAGATTAAATGTTATATTTCATTCCTGTGGATCTTATTTAAATGCAGCTGAATTATGGACATGGAAGACTATTTATTGCGGTTTTTGGAGATAGAAGATCAATTGAGTGAGCATGATCAAGTCGCTTTGTTGAATGGCTACATGAATGATGTAGGATACGGAGCGCAAATCGATACTGAGATCGAAAAGTTACCCTTTTCGCTTCCTAAAACTATCAGAGATTTTTATTATCACATCGATACCTTACAGCTCCGCTGGTTGCACAAAAGATCTTCCGAATACCAAGGGGAAAAGCACGATCAACGCGCCTATTATTTTGATCCTTTCAATATCTGGTATGAGGATTTTGTGGTGACGGCTTGTATTAACATTCTATCCTTCGAACAGGTCTTTCTTTATGATTGGATGAATGAAAAGTTTAAGGTACAATATGAGTTTCAGAAGAAAATCCGTTTCAAAAACAAGGAATTTACTGGAGAGGAATTTTATTCCAGATTGTATCCTTTTGATCTCTTTCATCCAGAACACGCCGCTGCATTTTATTTCGATAAAGAAAACGACAAATGGTTGGTTTTAACGGCCATCGATCAATTTGCAGACTTTCATCATTCCGTTGTTACGGATTTCGAATCTTACCTAGAGATGATCCTTCATCAGCGGGGCCTGGTCTCAAGCCGAATCCATTTTTACGGTTTAGGTGCTGAAGAAAGGCAGATCAGGACCCCCAAATCCTTTTGGGTGGAAAAAGAGGCTCCAAATTTGGAAAATTATTCAGAGGAAGATTGATATTGAATGGGGAAAGCATTGTTGTAATTTATTTTTTACCTCCTCACAAGAACTTTTACCACAATCCAACGTATACTCCCGATCATACGCTTTGCTATACCAATGCCATGACCAAGCTTCTGATCTTCATATTTGCCCTATTTTTCGCTCAAATAGGCTTTACCCAAGCTATCGAAAAGCAAACGAATAGTTTATTACAGGTGCTCCATACCACCCAAAGCGATTCTTTGAGCATCGAAATTTATCGCCAGTTGGCACAGCTCAACCTCTATAGCCAGCCACAGCAATCGGTTCAATATTGCCGTAAAGGAATTAAGTTGGGGAAGACAATCGGTCATCACCTCGCCATTGCCGATTTGTATACTCAAATGTTTAATGCACAACTTTATTTCGGGGCACAAGCAGACACCCTCATCAGTACGATCCAACGGTACGAAAAACATGTGAATACTCATTTGAGTGAAGAGGACCTTGTCAATGTTTATTGGATTTATGCGCTCTACTACAGCAACATCAAGCAAACCGACCATACCATTGAAGCCTATATCAAAGCCCTGGAGATTGCTGAAAAGTACCATCACGACAATAACGTTAAAGGGGCACTTATCGGTAATATAGGAAATGTCTTTCTTCGGCAAGGGAAATACAAAGAAGCACTGACTTATCTGGAGAAGAGCTTGGGATTGATCGACGATGATATTGGTATGGGAGAAACATTCTTACACTTGGGTTTGATCCATTTTCACGAGCAAGACTACGAGGAGGCCCTCCATTCCTTCAGAAAGTCTTATCAATTTAATCAGAAAGGAAAAGATACCAAAGGAATGGTACTCGCTCTCATTGAGGAGGGAAAATACTACGATCATTTTCAAAAATTTCGTAAGGCCAATTACATTTATCAAAAAGCCTACAAGTTGGTCAAAAACAATAACATTGGAAGTCTGTTGCCCTCCATTTTTATTACTTTGGCAGAACACCATCAAAAGCGCGAAAATGACTCTGCGGCCATCAATTATGGGGAACAAGCACTGGCAGAGATCGAGCTACAAAGGAATTATGATGATCTTGCTAAGACTTATACGCTTCTACATCAAAGCTACGCAAAACTGGGATACTACCGGGAGGCTTACGAAATCAGAGGGAAGGAGATGGTGTATAAAGACAGCGTCAATAGTTCTGAATTGTTGACTAATGTGGAAGCCCTCAAAACGGAATACGAAGTAGAACAGAAAGAGATCGAAAATCAACTGCTCAAAGCTCAGGCTGCTTCCAACGAGAAAACCATTCAAAGTAGAAATATTACGGCCATTGCTTTGTTGCTAGGCTTTTTATTGATGTTGAGTTGGGTGGTAACAGTAGTCCGCATCAATCGGCAAAAGCAACAATACAATGAACAGTTGGAATTGACCGTCTCGGATCGTACCGCAAAATTGGAAAAAGCCAATAAGGAACTCGTTCAAGTCAATTACGAACTCAAAACCTTCAATCACATTGCCTCCCACGACATCAAGGAGCCCATCAGAAATATTGGGAGCCACATTGGTCTGATCTACAGGTCCCTACCAAAAGAATATCAGCCCGAGATTAAAGAATACTTTGAAACGATTCGCAATAGTACGACGCAGCTTTACACAGTTGTGGAAGATTTTTCCAGATACACACAGCTCTCTAAGAACGATGATGTCATCGTCAAACATGTTGACCTCAATGGAATTGTCGATCATTTGGAATTGTCGATGAGTGATCAAATTGAAAAGAAAAACGCTCAGATTGTCAATCATGGCCTACTCCATGTGGAAACGAATGCTTCGATGATTTATATCATTTTGAAGAAGATCATTGAAAATGGTTTGAAATTCAATGAATCTCCCCAACCCCAAGTATCCTTGCGCACCAAGTCGCATGATCAGTATATTGAAATTCACATCGAAGACAACGGTATCGGTATTGATCCTGCCTACCAAGAGCAGGTTTTTGAGATGTTCAAAAGGCTACATCACCGAAAAAAATTTGAAGGTTCAGGAATGGGCTTGGCCATCGTCAAGCTGCTCAT
>JBCCSR010000963.1:0-2975 GCA_039199865.1 Bacteroidota bacterium | reverse complement strand
GAATATGAATTGATTTGGAGCTCTCTTTTCTTACTTTAAACAATTAACTAATCCACTACTGGGTTTAATTTATTGATTTTCAGTTATTTGTTTAAGAAATATTCGATAGTCTCCAGAAAAATGAGAGGGAGCTGTAACATTCTCTTAATGCTAAGCGTCTTGCCCTTGAAATGACACTAAAAGAATTTACCCAAAGTGTATGGCCATTTAAAGACAAGCTGTATCGTTTTGCCTACCGATTGGTGGGAAATGGTCCGGAAGCAGAAGATGTCGTTCAGGAGGTTTTGATGAAACTTTGGACCAAAAAGCACGAGTTACACCAATACCAGAACTTGGAGGCTTGGTGCATGAAAATGACTCGAAATAAGTCAATCGATCAGCTGAGGACTAGAAAACACCGACTCGGAGGGATGCCCCAAGGAATGGATTGCCCCGATGATGGCGTTACTCCTTACCAACATACTGCTCAGAAAGATACTTTTCGACACATCAATAACATGATGCAACAATTGCCAGAAAAGCAACGCCTAACCATGCAATTGAGAGACATGGAAGGGATGACGTACAAGGAAATCAGTGAAATTCTAGACATTTCAATGAATCAGGTCAAAGTCAACCTATTTCGTGCCCGAAAACACATTCGTCAACTACTTATTAATCAGCAGACTTATGGACGCTAAAACCATTCAATCACTTTTGGACAAATACTGGGAAGGACAAACCAGTCTGGAAGAAGAGCAAACGCTCAAAACCTACTTTCAGCAGGAAGCCTTGCCCGAAGAATGGAAGGCCTACGCTCCATTTTTTCAAATGCTCTCTACGGAAAGCAAAATGGGGACTTCCTCTGCCTTCGACAAGCAATTGGAAGAAGCATTGACCAAAGAAACAAAAAAACAGCCCAGACCTTTACACTCGTATCGCTGGATGCTAAGAGCTGCGGCAGTACTGCTCTTGGTCAGTATGAGCTTTTTACTCTTGAAAACCCTCCCAGAACAACAACAAATTACCCAGGAAGAAGAAACCTATGAAAATCCTGAATTGGCTTATGCCAAAGCCAAGGAAGTTCTCCTGCTTTTGTCTACAAAAATGCAGCGTGGAACGGAAAAGGCAAGTGATGGCGTAAAAAAGGCTCAAAAAGCATCAGATATCATCAAATTAGACCCTAATTAATCTCAATATCATTTAACCCTTTTGCTCCTACCAAAATCGGTGGGGCAAAGATTCAATCCAAATAAGATATGAAATATTTAATGTGTTTACTATTGAGCTGCTTTGGCTTGACGCTCATGGCTCAAAACGATGCGATCAATAAATACTTTGAGCGCTACATCGAAAACGAAGATTTTAGCATGGTTTACATCAGTCCCAAGATGTTTAACCTCATTGCCAAACTCGATATCGACGATTTGGCGGACAGAGATGCAAGTGCAGTGGTTGACGTTTTGAAAGAGTTAAAGGGCTTGCGCGTTCTTTCCACTGAAGAGGAGCCCTATCAACATTACAAAGACGCCCTGTCAATCATTCCCGCTTCGGAATATGAACTCTTGCTGACCGTTCGGGATGAGGGCGAAAATGTCCGTTTCTGGATGAAAGAAGAAGGGGATATTATCAAAGAGTTGCTCCTATTGGTCGGTGGAGAAGATGAGTTTGTACTGGTCAGTTTTGTCGGCAATATCGACCTGGTCAAAATCTCTCGTTTGGCAAGAGTATTGGATATTGATGGTGCAGAATACCTGGAAAAGCTGGACGATGACGAAAAGAGAGGGGACGACTAGTCATCCCTCTTCATTTGAACCCCTTTTTGAACCCTTCCTCAAATCATTTCCAATGAAAAAAATGATATCCATTAGCTATTTATTGCTTATCACTGTTAGTACTTTTGGTCAGTCGGCCAGTATCAAAGATTTTTATCGAAAGTACAAGAAAACGGAAGACACCTTTCACATTAATGCTCCAGGTTGGCTGATTCGCCTCGGAGGCGCAATTGCTCGCAAACACATCGAAGATGAAGGAGAAAGAGCATTGGTCAAGCTTCTGGGAAAGAAAGTGCGTAAAGCCCGGATTTTGATCATGGAGGATCACAATTCGATCAGCAAAGCGGAATTCAATGATTTCCTCAGTGATTTGAGGTCAGAAAACTTCGAAACCTTAGTTCAGTATCGGGAAGATGGAGAAAAAATCAATATTTTGGGTCGAGAGAAAGGAGATAAAATCAAAGATCTACTTGTCCTGGTGCAAGAGCCCGATTCCTTTATCATGGTAGCGATGAAGACCAAGCTAAAGCCCAAAGATTTGGCCCAAATTATCGAGTTGGCGGTGGAGGATGATCGCCTCGCCTTTTAGAGAAGCTAATTTCCGAATCTCGTCAGAATTTCCTAAGTTTACAATTGTTAGGCTGCCCTGCTTGTAGCATCTAAAATTCGCAGTCCAACAGGCACTTATTCCATTAAACTTAGAACAATCACCTCGATGAGAAATCTACCTCTACTGATCCTTTGTATTTGTAGCTATTACCTATCTGCTCAACAAAGTTTAAAAGTTGAAAAAGCTCAGCAACCGCCAGCCACATCTGCCATTGACCGTATCCAGTCCTATGAGTTGCGGCAAAAATTAAAGGAAGAATCATTGGTCAATCAAATTCCTTTCCGATCCATTGGGCCTACTGTCTTTAGTGGTCGGGTAAGCGATTTGTCGGTTCATCCCAAAGATCCCAGTACTTTTTACGTGGCTTATGCTTCGGGAGGACTTTGGAAAACGGAAAGCAACGGAGCCTTCTTCGAACCTCTCTTTGATCAGGAAATGGTAATGACGCTTGGAGACATTGCCGTAGACTGGGAGCGCAATATTATTTGGGCCGGAACCGGAGAAAACAATTCTAGTCGTTCTTCTTATTCTGGTGTCGGAATATACCGCAGTACTGATGGTGGAAAAACTTGGGAACATCGAGGGCTACCCGAAAGCCATCATATCGGTCG
>JBCCSR010000962.1:0-2976 GCA_039199865.1 Bacteroidota bacterium | reverse complement strand
GAAACGTCAGTGGACAGCGACGGATGCCTGTGGCAACACGGCAGAAGTAGAAACGGTGATTTGGGTGAACCCAGATATTGAAGGACCGGTATTTACTTTTGTACCAGAAGGTGACTTGATTACTTGCGATGAGTTTCCACCGACTTTTGGAGAACCAGAAGTAGAAGATGCCTGTGGTAGTGTGACGCTGACTTTCGAAGACCAATTCATAGGTGATCCCAATGGCTGTGATATCGGAGAGAGTTTTGATTTCCGTCGGGTATGGACGGCGACGGATGAATGTGGCAATGAAACCACGGCCAAGCAAACCTTCTGGGTGAAACCTTCAGGGATTACAACTGGTACGTTAGCGGGTAGCATTGTTACCGAAGAGAACGACGGAATGGGCGACATTGAAATCAGTATAGATGGAGATGCCGTTTCCACTATGGCAATGACAGACGCCTCAGGCCATTATGATGTTGATCTTCCCGCGGGTTTTAACTACGAGATTGAGCCTTACTACAACGAAGATCCCCTCAATGGAATCAGTACCATGGATTTGATTTTGATGAGCAAACACATTTTGGGTATGGAACTCTTGGATTCTCCCTACAAAATGATCGCTGCTGATGTCAATAATTCTGGGCAAATCACTGGTTTTGATTTGGTGGAATTGCGCAAGCTGATCCTATTTATCGATACGGAATTTCAGAACAATACTTCCTGGCGATTTATTGATGCGGATTTTGTATTCCCTGATCCTGGCAACCCATTTGCGACGACCTTCCCAGAAATGGTTTCCATCAACGGACTGTCTGCAAGTGAATTGGCTAACTTTGTTGGTGTAAAAACTGGTGATGTCAATGGTTCTAATTTGATGATGATGGGTGGAGATACCCGAAGTGCCAATGCATTGCAATTGGCGATCATGGATCAGAAACTTAAGGCAGGGAATGAATACGCTATTGATGTGAAAGCCAATAACTTTACGGAGATCAGTGGGTATCAGTTTACGTTGAATTTTGCTGCGCAAGGCCTGGATTTTGTTGACGTGAAAGCAGCGGACTTACCCCATTTGAATACCGATAATTTTGCTTTCCACCGGATCAACGAGGGAATCATTACCACCAGTTGGCATCAGGAGACCGCGATGAGTATTGATGCTGAAGAAATTTTGTTTACCCTGGTATTCAAAGCGAAAGCCGAAGTTCAACTAAGTGATGTCTTGTCGATCAGTTCGCAATACACCAAAGCGGAGGCATACAATGCCTTCAACGAAGCGATGGAAATGCAACTAGATTTTGGTGCCGGGATTGGTCAGAACGAAAAATTTGTCTTGTACCAAAATCGTCCTAATCCTTTCAAAGGACAAACGTTGATTCAATTCAATTTGCCACAAGCAAGTAATGGAATTTTGACAATCAGCGATATTGCGGGACGTACCATCAAATTGATTGAAGGCGATTTCAGCGTTGGATACAATGAATTGGTGATCGATCAAAGTGACCTGAATGGTGCTGGAGTTTATTTTTATCGTTTAGAAACAGCGGATCATTCTGCTGTGAAAAAAATGATATTACACTAATTTAAGCAATAGCTGCTACTTATTCTGAAACGGCTTCTTCTCGGGCTTGTCCCGAGAAGAAGTCTTTTTTATGAGTCTGATTGCTCTAAAAATCGAGAGAAGCAGTTGGAGCTACCGCAATGGCTTCCATAATTTGAATGGTTTCTTTAGCCAATTGTCGAGTTTTGCCCTCGTAGCTGACTTCTAGTTTTACCGTATAGTTTCCCGATTGTGGATAAATGTATTTTGACGTTTTCTTGCGAATCTTTTTCACCTCACCATTCCCCATATGTAGGGTGTAAGAAGCATTTTTATCAAAGCTATCAATGGTAAATCGAATGGCTTCATGGGCTTCCATGTTGCCTTTAATGTACAATTGTTGAGGGATTTCAGAGGAGTTGACTCCTATTTCATGGGCACTATTGGAAACCGGGACTTGATTCGCATCCTGTTGGTTTTCGTAAATAGGGCTACGTAAAGAAGAAGGAGTGGGTTGAGAAGATTGGGTGATAAAGTAAAGGCCAACAGCACCTAATACAACAAATAAAAAAGCTATACATCTTTCCCACTTTCTTCGCTCTCCTTCAAAGATAAACTTTTCTAAATCATCGGTGTGTACACCTGGCTTAGTGTAAGGTTTGTTCATGGGACTGGGATTAAATGTTAAACTTGCTGCGAATTTGGGAATACAGTTCTTGTCCAAATTGTCGTTCGAAGATTTGATGTATCTCTTCAATCATTTCCGCTTTGGTACAAAACTGAGTATTGAACCCTACCATTCGGATATCAATGCTTTTGCTTAAGTTCCATTTTAGCTTGGCTTGAACTAAAATATTACCCTCTTGCATGTTTTTACATGCAAAATTCAAGCCATTTATTGCTTTCCAAGTTTGGAGGATTAATTTTAAGTCGTTGGTATTCAATTGATTAATTTTTCGCTTTTTATATATGCCACTATTTTTTATGTATCGATCCAACGGCTCACCCTCAAGAAAGTCTCGACGATAAAAATGGCCGATTTTGAGGTTTTGCACCAAACCGACAGCCTCGTAATAGCTGCTTTCAAACTCGTGTAATTTTCGAAAATGCTGAAGTGCGTCTTGCGCAGAATGGGCTTGATTGGCCACAAAACGGATGACACCGTCCTGGCTTGAATGCTTGAGGCCTCCTCGGAAAAAAAGATGATCCTTCCAAGAGTAGAGCTCATCAACATCAAAATACTCCTCCAGGACGGTGGCGGAAATTCTCCTCTCCGTCTGATAGTTTATAGGATGGGGGGATGGCTCAACAACTATTGGCTCAACAGACCGGGCAGATACCGATGATATATTAGATAAAGTTTGTGGTACAACCAATTGTCCATTGGTTACCACATAGAGCTGATCATTTGATTTAGGGGGTAGGACAACATCCTTAGACGGATGCTGAAT
>JBCCSR010000961.1:0-2977 GCA_039199865.1 Bacteroidota bacterium | reverse complement strand
GTTCAATCCACGTGCCTTGCCCCTTGATATTTGGAGAAAGTACGACTGATTTTGCGGTAAAACCAAGGTCAGCAGATTGAGTTACAATAAATTGATTGGTTTGGGCAATGCTTTCTCCATAAACCAACTGGGGTTCGACTTGTTCCTCAAGTTTTAAATAGCGAAGTACCTCCATCGCCGCGCGACCATAGGGAGCGGTCCTTGGATTGGCCATGGCCAAATGCTTAAACTTGGTTTGATGCAATAAATCAACACTCAGTGGAACTTGTTTTTCCAGACTCCAAAGGACGAGTTGACCGTAAGCATAGATTTTGGGTGGGGCTAAGGTAAAACCATTTTGGTACAGTTCATTAGGATATTTCATATCCGCAGAAACAAATACATCGAATGGCGCTCCCTGCTGAATTTGAGCGGTCAACTTTCCAGAAGAACTAAGGATAACTTCACAATCCATACTGTACTGCTCACTGAAAGCATGGACGAGCGCCTCCATCGCAAACTGCATATTGGCCGCAGTAGCAATCGTTAATTGAGCAGTTGTTTTTTGTTGGCAAGCCGTGTACAGCAAGGCCCATATACCCAATACAAATCGAAACTTCATTGCTCCTCCATTTTGCTTGTATTCAAATTCCTATTTTCTATCTTCCTTTTGTCTCTTTCCAATCTTTGATTTGCAAAGTAAAACGATCAACCAGGTCCGTCTGCTCCGCTGCCAAATTCTGATTGTTGAATGGATCTTCCTTCATGTTGTACAAGGCTTTTTCTCCATCAGTTTTATTCCAATGGAAAAACCAATCTTTCTCTCTCAGCCAATAGCCTTCCAGTTTTCGTCCCATCATATCTCCTTCCCAACGAACTTGATCAACATTTCCAACAATGTATTTTCTAAGCTCTTTTTGTTGTCCTTCGATGAGGGGCAAATAGGATTGACCAAAAAAATGTTTGGGTAAAGGAATATCCAAGACATCTAAGATGGTTGCGGGAATATCGGCACTGTGCATTAAGTCTTTCCGAACGACTCCGGCCTCAATTTTTCCGGGCCAGGAAAAAATAATTGGCGTTCGAAAAGATTGATCGTACATGGACAATTTCCCCTTATCTCCTCCATTGTGCCATCGAAGAGAATCGCTACGAAATTCCTGGTCTGGGTTTTGTTCCCAGCCATTGTCGTTCACGTAGATGATCAAAGTATTGTCCAATAAGTTTTTGGAACGCAAGTGGTTCATCAGAGCACCTACCCCATCGTCAAACCAACTACAGTTGGCATAGTACCGCTTGGCCGATTCCGTCATCTCTTGGTCTTTGTACAAATTGTAGTATTTGTCGGGAGCATCGAAGGGATAATGCGGAAGTTCGGGAGCAAACCACATGAAAAAGGCTTGGTCGGCGTGTTGGTCAATGAAATCATAAGCGGGTTGCATGGTAGCGCGCGCCAATTGTAGGCCATCCCCTCCCATAAATTTTTTGAACCAACGACTTCCATTTTCCTTGTCTTCTGGCGTCCAGCCTTGCGTCATTCCGTGGGTAAACCCTCCATTTTGATAATTGAACTCCCACCATTTGCCTCCTTGAAAACTAGCATAGCCTTTTTGGGCCAAATACTTGGGTAAGGTCGGAAAATAGCGCATGGCCAAATGTCGAAAATTGGCCACCCACTCTTGTTTTTGCTGCTCGCCAGTAAAGCGTCGAATCTTGAGCTGTTCGTTAAGTAAGGTGTCTACCTGCCGGTTGTAATCAATGGGTAAAGTTCCGGTCATCAAAGTTTGTAGGGACGGACGGCAATGGTTATCGGGAACGTAAGCATGGGTAAAAACCATCCCGCTCTTCGCCAAAGCGTCCATATTGGGGGTCTGAACATAGTCTGCCCCCATGAAGCCGAAATAGGGATAACCTTGGTCATCACCGATCAATAAAATCACATTAGGTGGTCTTTCCGTTTCCTGTGGATCGGAAGGGGCAGACTTTTCCGTTGGCTGGCAAGCACAAAAGAGACAACAAAGAAGGAAAGGAAAAAAATACTTCATTCGGATTTGAATTTAAAGCAAAAAACGATTGACCGCTCTTTCCAGAGCTACTTACTAAGCTCCAGGATCGTTGCGGATTGAGCGGGTACACGAATTTGTTCTTTCAATGGATATACTTTGTTGCTCAGAACATCCGTTCCCTTCGACTCTCCATCAAACAACTCCGCATAAGGACTCAGTTCAATCGTGGTTTCTTTTTCATTTTTATTGAGAATGACTACTACCTTTTGCTGTTCGTCATAGCGAGCGTAGAGATAAATGCCGTCTTTGGGAATAAAGTGTTTGAGTTTTCCGGAGTGAATGACATTGGCGGTCTTACGCCATTGCAACAATTTTTTCAACCAGCTTTGCGTATTTTTTTGAAGCTCAGTTAGCCCTTCACCGGTCATGGCATTGACTTTATCTCCCGCCCAGCCCCCAGGAAAATCACTCCGGATAATTCCATGATCTTCCGTTCCGGGGTTTTTCATTAACACTTCCGTTCCGTAATAGATCTGGGGGATGCCACGGGTGGTCAAAACAAAAACCAAGGCCTGTTTAAATAAAGCTAGATCTTCATTCACTTGGGTAAAAATGCGACTCATATCGTGGTTGTCCGGAAAAATGACCAAATTAGTAGGATCGGGGTAGAGAAAATCTTGGGCCAACATTTCGTACAATTCAATCCACCCCGTCCCCCAGGTTTCCTTTTGCGTCAACGCCTTTCCCATGGCCGCTTGAACGGGAAAATCCATGACACTCTTCAAATCCGATTGGTAACCATTGGAATTGGTTTTTCCTTTTTGCCAGTACGACACAATGCTTGGCCATTCGAACCACTCTTCGCCAACGATATTTAGGTTTGGGTATTCCTTCATCAAAGCTCGCGTCCATTCCGCCATATAATCCATGTCAGGATAGGGATAAGTGTCCATGCGAATGCCCGACAGCCCCAGGTACTCTACCCACCAGAT
>JBCCSR010000960.1:0-2982 GCA_039199865.1 Bacteroidota bacterium | reverse complement strand
GAGTTGGGAGAAATAGAATCGGTAATTAAAACATTTGAAACTGTTCAACAATGCGTGGTCACCGTTCACGAATCTAGCCAACAGGACAAACGCATAGTGGCTTATTTGGTCACCGATAAGGATTTCGAACAGGCTGCTCTTAAGCTATTTATAGCGCGCCATTTGCCGGAGTACATGATTCCGAACCAGTGGATTTATATTGATGAAGTTCCGTTGACCCGCAATGGTAAAGTCAATAGAGCTGCACTCCCTAATCCCGAACAAAGTCAGCTTGCCAAACCGGATCATGAAGCTGCCGAAACTCCATTAGAGTTGCTGTTATTGCCCATGTGGAAGGAGTTGTTGGGGATGGATCAAATTGGGATCAATGACAACTTTTTTGAGCTGGGTGGCCATTCGCTTTTGGCCGTCAGACTGTTGATCGTTATTCAAAAAGAACTGGAATTGGAAATTGGTCTGGATGATATTTTTGCTGCTCCAACCATTAGAGAAATGGCACTTTATTTGGAAAATCGCCAAAAGGGACTGACTTTACCTCCTTTGGAAGTGATTAGTCGAACCCAAAAAATCCCATTATCTTTTTCTCAAGAGCGACTTTGGTTTATCGATAAACTTCAAGGATCAACGCACTACCACATACCCGCTGTGTTTAAAGTAGAAGGAAAGTTAGACAAGACAGCCTTACGGTATGCATTTGCAGAGGTAGTTAATCGTCATGAGGTGCTACGTACCATATTTGTGGAGGAAGAGGGGACCGCTTCACAAGTGGTATTGCCCAAAAATGTTTGGCATTTGGGGGAAATTGATTTCAATCAGTTCTCTTCTGAAGAAGAATGGCAAAGTTGGTTGAACCATGAACTGACGCGTCCCTTTGATTTGGCTCATGACTATATGATCCGGGCGAGCTTGGTTGAGCGTACAGCAGAAGAACATATTTTGTTGTTTGTCATTCATCATATTGCCTCGGATGGTTGGTCTACCTCAGTTTTGGTCAACGAACTTACCGCTTTCTATGGTGGGTTTATTAAAGGCGCTCCTTCCGTTTTGGATGATTTGCATTTTCAGTATGCTGATTATTCGGCTTGGCAAAGAAAGTATCTAAGTGGTGACTTGCTGGCGGAAAGAATGGATTGGTGGGTTCAACAACTCCGTGGGGTTCAACCGTTGGAGCTTCCCCTCGATTTCAGAAGGCCATCGATACAAAGTACTCAAGGTCGGAATTATCAATTCATGATTGATCAGGAGGTTGTAGACGGAATAGAAAAACTGGTTCAACCCATTGGAGGAACTTTATACATGGGGCTGTTGACAGTATTTAAAATTCTCCTTTATCGCTATTCTGGACAAACGGATATTTGTGTAGGTAGTCCTGTGGCCAACCGGATGCATCCAGATATAGAACACTTGATCGGCTTTTTTGTCAACAGCTTGGCCTTTCGTAGTAATTTGGCCGGCAATCCAACGGTAGTCGAGCTACTTCAACAAGTGAAAAAGGTAGCGCTAGGAGCTTACGCTCACCAAGATATTCCTTTCGAGCAAATTGTAGATCGAGTCGTTGAGACCCGAAACCTAGATCGAAATCCTATTTTTCAAGTGCTTTTCACCTTGCTCAATACTCCTGAAGTACCCGCTGTCGAGTTCGATGGGATTCGAATGAGCCCAGAACAATTTGAATCTAGTAGTGCCAAGTTTGACTTGACCTTCGTATTGATCCCCGGAGAACATGGTCTTTACGCTAACGTAGAGTACGCCAAAGGGTTATTTGAAGAATCAACCATTATCGATCTGACCAATCGTTATTTAAAGCTATTGGCAGAAGTCATCAAAGATGCCAATCAGTCCATTGACGATCTCAATTTGATTGATGAGGAAGAAGCCCAACATTTGATTCAACAATTCAACCCACCTACGAAGGCTTATCCCGAGCAAAAGACGATTGTAGAATTATTTAAAGCGCAAGTGGTCGCTAGAAAGAATGCACCAGCAGTCAGTTTTGCAGGGAAAACGCTCACGTATCGTGAATTAGATGATCAATCCAATCAACTGGCTACTTATTTGTTGAGAAAAGGAGCAGAGCCAGGAGACTTTATTGCCATTTCTATGGATCGCTCCATCGACTTAATCCTTGGCATACTGTCTATTTTAAAAGCAGGAGGAATCTATGTTCCAATCGATATGCGACACCCCGATAATAGAATTGATTTCATATTGGAAGACTGCCAATCGACCATTATTTTAAGTCGCTCTACCGATCGGACCAGCTGGGATATAAGAGAGGAGACGGAGCTTATTCTTTTAGACGAAGTATGGCCTGAAATCTGTAAAATGCCTCCCTCTAGCTTTCAGATAAAACGGAATAGTGAGGATACCGCCTATAATATTTATACTTCAGGTACAACGGGACGTCCCAAAGGCGTACTGGTGAGTCATCGGAACGTTGTGAGTTTGATCAAAGGAACTGATTTTGTCCATTTTGGTGTGGAAGATCGCATCTTATCTACTTGCTCTCCTTCGTTTGACGTCAGTACCTTGGAATATTGGGGGAGTTTGCTTAACGGGGGGGAATTGGTCATGTGTGCAGAAATGACTTTGTTGGATGCCCCAGCATTAAAACAAACGATCCAAAGAAAATCTTGTACAAAGATGTGGTTTACCACCGGCTGGTTCAATGAGTTGGTGGATACCGATTTGGAATTATTCGAGCCCCTCAATACTGTCATTGTTGGAGGAGAAAAACTCTCTGGCTATCATATTCGAAAACTGAGAGGGGCTTATCCCGAGATGACAATTGTTAACGGCTATGGTCCTACGGAAAATACCACACTTTCTTCGAGTTATACAGTAGGGCCAGTGGTCGGTGAGGATGTTCCGATTGGTCGTGCCTTAAAAAATCGTACGGCTTACATTTTAAATCCTAAAATGAAGCTATGTCCTGTGGGGACAATAGGAGAGTTGTGGGTAGGAGGTAGCGGAGTGGCCCAG
>JBCCSR010000959.1:0-2984 GCA_039199865.1 Bacteroidota bacterium | reverse complement strand
GTGCAGTAGCAATCTCATCATAGGCATGCGTTAATTGTTCTGCACCAGCATTCAAATACTGAATGGCAATGGGATTTAAACTAAGGCTATCGGAATCAAGACTCAAAGTATAGACCTCCTCCTCTTCGTTCAACACCGCATCATGCAGCAATAAGGGGGTAAAAATTCGACGACTTCTTCCCAAAACTACCATTTTCCCTTTCAGAAAAAAGGAGCCACAAACCAGTTTTTTTTCGCTGGAAGACAACTCAAGTTCGGTGGCTACTCTTTGCCCCCAATCGGTCGCTATGGGCAAGTCATAATCTTTTCGACTTAACAATTTAAAGGTCGGAGGATAAAACAACTCCGTTACGGAGGAAGCGTAAAAATTGGCCACTTTCTCAGTACTGAATTCAAACTGATAGCAATCTCGGAAAAATTTGACGATATTTTGTAAAGCACTCATGACCGACCCAAAGTTAGGATTTTAAAAATAACAAAGGCCTTACTTTGAGTCTGATTTAAGAATACTCAAAGCAAGGCCATGTATTTTTTAGCACAACACGATTCCGAAAATGACTTCCAAAGAAAATTTACAAAGGAGTCATCCTGCCCCTTTCCCTATTAATTAGTGAAGCTCCATAAAGGGCAGCCTGGCTTGAGCCCCTTTCATTTCTTTGAGTTCCATGAGGTATTTATAATTGGGAAACGCTTCTTCAATTTGCGATTTGACCATCCCTGCTCGGGCTTCTTCATTGGTAAACTCCAAAATCATTCTTTCAAATCGATTCTTAATTTGAGGATATTCTGTTACCCGATATTGATCTAAATCTGCCAGACTTGCAGCCGAAGCAATGGCTTCATCAATTCCTCCAATGGCATCGACCAAGCCCAACTCAAGTGCCTTTTTTCCAGTCCAAACTCTTCCTTGGGCAATTGCATGCACCTCGTCTCGGGTCATGTTGCGACTCTTAGCGACTTTACCCAAAAAGGTCTCGTAGAAGTCTTCAATCTGCTTTTGCATGATCGCGCTCTCCTCCGCAGAAATATCATAAGACATCGACAAGTGATTGGAAAATGGCCCAGTCTTCACGGTATCCATGGTAATTCCCAAATGATTGTTAAAGGTTCTTTGCAAACTGGGGAACATGGCAAAAACGCCGATGGAACCGGTAATACTATTGGGCTCAGCAAAAATAGAATCTGCCATACATGCGATGTAATAGCCTCCGGATGCCGCGTAATCACTGAAGGACGCAACAATTGGAATCCCTTGTTCCTTGGCCAAAACCAACTCTCGCCACATTACGTCAGAAGCCATGACGGATCCTCCCGGTGAGTTGACCCGTAAAACAATGGCTTTGACATTAGCTTGCTGTCGAAGTTTGCGAATGATGCGAGCATATTTGTCTCCTCCAGTATTTCCCGGCTGCCCTTTACCATCGACAATGGTGCCCTCCGCATAGACGACGGCAATTTTTTCACTGACACTATAGCCAGCTCCTTTTCTTTTCTTCTTTCCGTAATCTTCGATGGTCACCATATTGACTTGGTCCGAATCATCCAAACCTAGTCGTCCCTTCATGTTGTCAATGAGTTCGTCGCGATAAGCTGCTTTATCAACTAAATTGTATTGAATGGCATCCTCTGTTTTTCTCAAGAGGTATTGATCGGCAATCTGACGCAATTTTGTGGTGGAAACCTCTCTCGCTTCGGCAATATCATTCAGATAAAGCGCATACATGTCTTCTAAATATTCTCTAATTTGTACCCGATTTTGGGGACTCATGTCTTTACGACGAAAGGGTTCTGTGGCACTCTTATACTGTCCAGCATAAAAGACTTGCACCTTTACATCCATTCGATCGAGTAGATCTTTGAAAAAAGGCAATTCCGCTGAATAGCCCAAAAAATCGACATTGCCCAGTGGATGAACCAAAATCTCATCTGCCACGGATGCCAAATAATAAGAACTCTGATTGTAATATTGGGAATAAGCCAAAATAAACTTACCAGAGGTTTTGAAATCCATCAAAGCTTCCCGTACCACTTTGTTAGAAGCTCTTCCGATGGATACCGTTCCTAGGTCGAGTAGGATTCCTTTGATTTTATCGTCGGTTTGGGCATACTCAATCGCACCAACAATATCATGTAGCCCTAGCACTGCTTCGTTAGCAAAAGTAATATCCCCACTTTGGGTATTATTCGTTCGCTCGGGAATCTCCTCATCAAAAGATAAGGTCAAAATACTATTGGCACTGATTGCTTCTGGTCCTTTGAGCAGATTGTTGGCCGCCTGACCGATGATAAAACTGAAGAAGAAAAAAAGTGCAAAACCCGCTAAAAAGACGCCTAGACAGGATGCAAAAACCGTTTTGAAAAAATTACCCATAAGTATTTTTGATAATTTGAATAGAAAAAAATCATTTGTAAATACGAAAAAATCTGCGGTAAAGATACCTGCACCCAGACAATTGGCCCTTAATTTTAGACTAAATTAGCTGGTTCATAGATTTTTACCCTTCTGTCTAACCAAACATTCTAGGAAAATGTTGGCGTTTTTTCAATCCAACAAAGGAAAAAAGACCAAAACTTAGCGATCAATCACAATCATAAAATACTCATTTTCAAACACTTAACACTAACAAACAACTTGATAAGTTCCTATTTATTGATTTGGTCTTTTATTCGTCAAATCGGGCTTAGTGATCAAATAACTTCGTATTTGTACAACATCGGTCAATATTCAGATATTAGTTTTTACCATGCCAACTTTTTTCCTTAAAAAAATGTAACTTTAAGTGCTAGTTTTAAGAGATAGACTGATACCATGCCTGGATTATCCTCTCATCCAGCTAAAATAACCGAAACTTACTAAATCATTTTGAACTGTTGCTAGCAGTTCAGGAAACCGAATCAACCATGAAAAGCAATTTTTTAGGCAAGACATGCATTTGCTTACCCTTACTTTTAGTTTTCCTTTTTCTATCTCCCCAACTTTTTTC
>JBCCSR010000958.1:0-2992 GCA_039199865.1 Bacteroidota bacterium | reverse complement strand
CTTACATTGGCCTCTAAGCCTTGTACTTGAGATTTAATATCTGACATTTGCGATGCTTTTGATTTTTTTATCGGAATTTTCCTTTATGGAATTCATTTCTTTTTTTCGATCACTTTCCGGATAGCGTTCCAGAAATTCTCGGGCATTTTTATACGAAATATTGTACCGCTCACTCTGCTTATCGTAAATGCTATTTTCCGCCAAATTGTAGGAAGCTTTGGTGATCAAATAGCGAACTTCTTCAGCTCTGGCAGATTCTGGATAGTCCCTCAACAAATTTTCGAAGGACTGCGTCGCCGATTGGTACTGTCGTAGATCGTAATATAACTGTCCTTCATCAAACGCTTTTCTTTCCAATTTGCTGCGCATTTCATCAATTAAATTATTGCATTTCTCTACTCTCGAGCTCGTCGGATAAGTATTGACGAATAATTGGAAGATTTCGATGGACTTTTCTGTGTAGGTTTGATCCAAACGAAAAGAGGGGCTTAGCTGGAAATTGGAGTAGCCTTCCATAAAGTCCGATTCTTCCCGATATTGACTGTTGGGAAAAGTATTTGCAAAATTTTTGAAATAGTACGCGGCGGTGATGTAACGCCCCAAATGATAATGGGTATAGGCGTAATAAAAATAGGCTTTTTCTGCTTCAACACGACCTTTGTAGGCACCAATCACTAGTTCAAATAGATTTTGTGCCTTTAGCCATTCTTCTTTTTCGTAGTACTCAAAAGCCTTTTTGAGCAAAAGCGCTGTATCTCCACTGGACCGAATCTTTTCGTACTCACTTTTACAGGCAAATTGGCTCATGCCCAAGAAGCTCATCATTAAAATTACTAAAACCTTGTTTTTCATAATAGTTTGCAAAGATATGATTTTTTAAGCAGGTGGTCAAAATTAATTTTAACCTTCACTGTAAGGGTACATTTTAGGGGCTTGAAGTTGTCTTTTCCTCAATCCACGGCCAAAATTAGCGGTACCATCTAAAAACGTCAGATCTGCCCAAACCATTGTATCTGCTCGATACTAAGGTGCTTCCTCTTCTTGGAGGCCGTCAGATCAACCGGGTACGATAAGCATACAAGCGGGGAAAGCGGGCGAATCTTCCCTTTTATTGGATTTATCCAAGGAAAAGGAAATTGATTTTGTGTGATCCCAAACCAAAGGGACTCCATCAATTTTTAGGCTACCATCAAATGGTCTTGCACGTCGTTACGATCGCTTTGTAGATAGGTTTGAATGAGTTGCCACATGTCCTTGTAGCTGTAATTTGCATTTTTGTGAAACAAATGCAACAACAGCTGAAGCTCAATGAGGTGAAGAAAGGAACGAATCAAGCGCATTTTAGCAATATGCTCATTGCATTCATTAATGATTTGATCGATGCCTAGATGGTGGCGTTGTAGTCCTTCGTTAAGGTGGAAGGCATCAGTAGCACTAGGGGATAAGTCTTTTTTGTTGAGAGCAATTTGTGTCTTCGCATTGATACGAATGCGTCTTTCCAAGGAGGCAATTCGATCTTGGATGGATTTTTCTAAATACCATCGCAATGGATCTGTTGAAGTCATCATAATTAATCTAGTATTAAGCTGGCTAGCTCCTTGCTAACTTTAGTACTTAATTAGTTTAGGAAGTCTAGCTAAATATTAATATAGTTGATTATACGTTACGGGTCTATTACTCAAATATTAAAAATAATCTTCAAGTAATAAATTGGCGATTGTCATTCTTTGTGACATCGGAAATGAAGGCTGCAGACTAGAAAAACCAATAAATATTAGAGAAAAAACTAATTTGTTGTGACGGGATCTCGTTTTTTTAATTGGATAATAACCAGCTTGGATGCCGGAGTATGACTGCGGTCAGCATAACTATTGAGAGGAACCAAGACATTGGCCTCCGGAAAATAGGTGGCAATGCAGGTTCGTGGAATGTCAAAAGGAACGAGCATGAAATGTGGGGCAATGCGTTCTTCTCCCTCAAAATATCCGATCAAATCGACGTATTCTCCTGCGGTCCAGCCATTGGCTTTCATGTCTTCTTCGTTCATCATGGCAACCCGTCTACCATTGTAAATGCCACGATACCGATCGTTCAAACCATAAATAGTCGTATTAAATTGATCATGACTCCGGATGGTCATCATTCGGTATTCTCCCGCTTTTAGATGGGTTTGCGGAAGGGGATTCACCGAAAATTGAGCCTTTCCAGTTTGGGTTTTAAAATCACCAATTCGAGCGCCGTTAGGCAAATAAAAACCGCCTGCTTGCCGAACTCTTTGGTTATACTGCTCAAAGCCAGGAATGGTTTTTTCGATTGCATCGCGGATAAGATCATAATTTTTAGTCCACTCTGACCATTCCGGTAGGGCATTGACTCCGAAGGTGGCCCTGGCCAAAGCGGCGACAATGGCTGGTTCACTTTTGAGTTGGCTGGATGCCGGGCCAAGTTTCCCTTTTGAAGCATGAACGATGCCCATCGAATTTTCTACACTGACAAACTGAGGAACACCGTGTTGGATATCTCTTTCGGTACGTCCCAGACAAGGAAGAATCAGCGCGGTTTTCCCCGTGATCAAATGACTCCGATTGAGCTTGGTCGATACTTGTACCGTCAAGCTACAGTTTTGGAGCGCCTTGGCCGTAGCCAAAGTATCGGGGGTAGCAGAGAGAAAGTTTCCACCCATAGCAAAAAATACTTTTGCTTTTTCATCTTTCATGGCATGGATGGCCTCCAAAGTATCATAACCGTGTTTTCGGGGAGGAGAAAATTTGAAATTTCGTTCCAGTGCATCGAGAAATGCTGCCTTGGGTTTCTCCCAAATACCCATGGTCCGGTCACCTTGCACATTGCTATGTCCTCGTACTGGACAAGTTCCAGCTCCCGGTTTGCCCACACTGCCTTTCAAAAGGAGTAAGTTGACGACTTCGCGAATATTGGCGACCCCGTTTTTGTGTTGGGTCAAGCCCATTGCCCAGCAAATGATGATTTTTTT
>JBCCSR010000957.1:0-2992 GCA_039199865.1 Bacteroidota bacterium | reverse complement strand
CTTCAAGGCAATTTTCAGGGCCAAGTCCTTCTCCAATCGACTATGGCCAACACATCCACTGTCTTTTCCGCCATGTCCAGCATCGATCACTACTTTTTTAATCCGGTAGTTTGTTTCTTTGCTTTCACTTTCTTGGCTATATTTGTCGCTTTTGTTAAAGTTTTTAACGTCCAGATAAGTGTTAAAGTCATATCCGGAGAGAGGCAAAGCAAAGAAAATGAACGTTAATGAGAATAAATATGCTTTCATATTATAAGAATATGCCTTTTAAAATGTACACCGATTCAAATGTCTGGACAATGGTATTTAGCATGCACAAAGTAACGTAATTAATAGCTTGAAAACAAAACTCCAAATAACATTTTTCCTGCTCTTTGTGTTGCTTACCAGCCTATCTGCACAAACTATTCCGCAAAAGGATACTTTGTCGAATATCTCGACAAGACCCAAGTTGAGCGTCCCCTCGGATAGTACGCTGTTGGCGAGTCGTCCAATTCGCCCGAGGCCCAGTCGCGATAGCGCGAAAGCGAAAGTCAAGTATTCTGAAGATGCCTTGGAAGAACCCGTTGATTTTGAAGCTAGAGATTCCCAATGGATCGATGCTAAAAACCGGGAAGTCCACCTGTTTGGTGCAGCAAAAGTGACTTACGAACAACTGGTGCTGACTGCCGATTACATTGTACTCAATTTAGATGAGAATATTGCTACGGCAGAAGGGCTACCCGATAGTTTGGGGAGAATGAGTGGAACCCCAGAATTCGATGATGGTAGCCAAAAGTTTAACGCAAAGAAGCTACGTTACAATTTCAAAAGTGGCAAGGGCATTATCTACGATGGCACCACTCAACAGAATGATCTTTTTCTGCTCGGACAGAAAACCAAATACATCAGTAAAAACAACGAAAAAGAAGAACTGGAAAAGAAGGAGGATGTTGTTTATACGTCCGGTGCCACTTTGACCACTTGTAATCACTCCAAGCCGCATTTTGGTTTCCGTTGTAAAAAAATCAAGATTGTACCGGATAGAGTCGCGATTGCCGGACCCTCCAATTTGGAAATTGCTGGTGTCGCGACGCCCATTGTCATTCCCTTTGGTTTTTTCCCCATTTCCAAACAAAAACAGACTGGATTATTGCAAGGGGATTTTGATATCTCTCAAACTTTGGGATTTGGCTTACAACAGTGGGGTTGGTATTTTCCATTGAGTGATCAATACGATTTAGTACTTCGGGGAGATATTTATTCCCGTGGATCTTTTCGGATCAATGGACAAATGAATTATAAAAAGCGCTATAAGTTCAATGGTAGCTTCAACTTGTTTTTTAGCAATCTACGCGTAGAACCCTCCAATAGTATCGAAACGGTCAGTGATCGTTCCTTTCGTATTGCCTGGCGGCACAATCAAGATCAAAATGCACATCCTACTCGCAATTTCTCCGGTTCACTAAATTTTCAAACCAATGACAACCAAAGTCGAAACCTCAATGATCCGGACGCTGTTTTGGAAAATATCATTGGATCCAATTTGAATTTTACTCAACGTTTTCCAGACAAGCCCTTTACGTTAACCGCTAGTTTCAACCATTCTCAGAATACGGCAACACGTAGTGTACGGGTTGATTTTCCAACGGTGAATTTTCAAACCCAAACTTTGCAGCCCTTCAAAAGCAAAAAGCCAGCCGCTGGCAATCGGGAAAAATGGTTTGAAAAAATTAGTGTTCGCTACAGCTCCAGAATGCAAAATACGCTGACGGGAACGGATACGACCTTCTTTAGTCAGGAAACCCTACAAGATGCCCAATTCGGAATCAAGCATGACATCGACGTTGATGCCAATTTCAACGCCTTTAAATATTTTACACTTACGCCCAGTGTGAGTATCGACGAAAATTGGTACTTCAATTTTTTGGAAAGACAATTAGATCCAACCTTGACCATTGATTCGACGGAGATCTTTGCAGAGCCAGGAAGTGAGGAAGTAATTGGTTTTGAATTGGATACCGTGGGCTACGGTACGGTAGAAGACATGATTCGTTTTGGCTTTAAGCCCCTGCACTTATTTAATGTCAGACTTGATCTGACGACCAGAATATTTGGAACTTTGCTCTTTAAAAAAGGACCTTTGCGGGGACTTCGACACGTGATTGCCCCAACCATTGGTTTGGCATTTACGCCCGATTACACTAGCGACTTTTTTGGCTACTTTCGAACCGTGGATACCGATGTACGCGAATTTGATGACGATAGGGACATCCAACAATATTCCATTTTTGAGCAAAATATTTTTGATCGTCCCAGTAATGCCGGGAAAACGCTGAACATTACCTACGGTTTCAATAATTTGTTTGAAGGGAAATATTATTCAAAGAAAGATTCAACGGAAAAGAAATTTAAAATCCTCAATCGAGTTAACGTCAATGGACGTTATAATCTGGCTGCGGATAGTGTACGGTTTAGTGCGATTTCGGTATCTGGAAACGGTAATTTTTTTAAAGGAATTACTACCCTCAATTTCAACATGTCTTTTGATCCGCATGAATTAGCAGAAGATGGAACTACCCGAATTAATAAATTGGTCATCAGTGAACGAGGAAAACTTTTTCGTTTTGTAAACGCTAATTTTAACCTGAGTAGTTCTTTTACCGTCAAAAAACTAAGGGAGCTGATTCGGGGGAAGAGTCAAACAACGGGAGGAAATGCGGGAGGCAATCGAGATGGACCACCCGGGCAAGGCAACAGAGGCGTTCAAGTAGAGGATGTTCCCATTCTAGACTGGATTGAAAATTTTTCGATTCGCCACGAATTGCGGTTCTCTGTAAATCGAATCAGCGATAGGGATACTTTCCAAATCACTACCAATAATATTCGGATACAAGGAAATTTACAATTGACTAAAAATTGGCGTTTGGATATTCGTAATATTTCCTACGATATCAAATCAAAGCAGTTTACCTTCCCTTCCCTGGGCTTTTCTCGTGACTTACACTGTTGG
>JBCCSR010000956.1:0-2993 GCA_039199865.1 Bacteroidota bacterium | reverse complement strand
TTCTTTCGCTACGTCACCAAAATGGGAGAAATTTTCATTTATCTCCTCGCTACGATTGCTTTCCTTTTTTACCGCTATCGCTATGCCTTCCTGGTTCCTGTAGCGGGCTTTGTCACCTTGGGCTTGAGTCTATTGCTCAAAAACTATTTTCAAAGTCCCCGGCCAGTGCTGTATTTCAAAAAACTGGGCATGTACGATCAAATCAACTTGGTGGAAGGCGTTGCACTGCTCAACCGGCTCTCCTTTCCCTCGGGACATACCATGTCTGCCTTTGCGCTCTATGGCTTATTGGCTTTTATTTTACCCCAAAAAAAGAGCTTGGGTTTCTTCTTCTTTTTTCTGGCCACGTTGGTAGCCATTTCCAGAGTCTATTTGACACAACACTTTTTTGAAGACATCTACGCCGGAGCAATTTTGGGGACACTCATTGCCATGACCATCTATTATGTTCAGTCTTTTTTGTCGCCCTCCCCCGACCGTTGGTTCAATCAATCCTTAGGCGCTAGTAAAAATAAGCTGCCTTCGGAAAACCATCCTAGGCCTTGAATCGATTTTATTACGAATCGTTTTGTAGAGGAATAAAGTCTAATAAAATAAAAGGATGCGTTAACTTTGTCCAATGACGGCATGGCTTTTGGACTTTTTCCGCTGCAACATTGCCTATTTACCTAAAAATGGAAGTTAGCGAAATCATTTCATTGAACTCTTTCCTCAAATAGAGGAAATCAATTCATCATCTCATGATCCGATCTGACCTGTTTGGCGCCCCTCTACTTTGTCTGTTCGTCCTGATTACCTTGAGTAGCTGCTACAATCGCCAATCTGAAGATGAAGATCCCATGTTGCCGTCCCTTTCCTACGAATCGGGGGTTTACATCATCAATCAAGGCTCCGAGCAAAATACCAATAATACCGGTACCATTAGCTTTTACGAAAGGGAAAATGAACGGACCCTGGCCAGTGTTTTTCGTACTGAAAACCCCGGAAGGGAACTCGGCAATCGACTCCAGTCCATGACAGTTTTTAATGGTAGGGCCTATTTTGTGGTGACCAATACCCGGCGTGTTGAAATTGCCACCATTGATGATTTTAAATACTTAGGGACCATTACCAATCTCGATAGGCCCAAATACTTCTTACCCATCAATTCAAATAAGGCTTATGTTAGTCAATGGGGAGCTGATGTAACAGTAGGAAGCATTCAGGTTATCGACCTCACTACCAATGCCATTCTCAAGGAAATTCCTACTCGTCCCGGACCGGAAAAAATGATCCGTCAAGGAGACTTCATTTACGTCTGCAATACTGGAGGTTTTCTCTTGGACTCCGTCATCACTAAAATTAATGTCTTAACCGATGAAATTGTCAAAACCATTGAAGTTGGACTGAGTCCCCACCGCATAGAAATTGATCGAAATGAAGATTTATGGGTGATTACTCGCGGATTTAAAAATGGACTCGACGAGCGCGAAGGTCGGCTTTGTTTGCTACAAAACGACGAAGTCAATCTATCCTTACCCGTTCCCGCCGGAGCGGGCAACCTGGTGATCAATCAAAGCAAAAATCGCTTGTTCTATACCATGCAAGGAGGAGTTTACGATCACCAAATCAATCAAAGTATCTTATCACAAGCTCCTTTTATCAACTTTCCGTACACCACTCTTGGATTGGATCCCGTGACCAATTGGCTATTTGCCAGCGATGCCATCAATTTTGCGTCGAATGGCCAGGTGACCGTATACAATAGTGGTGGTCAGGAGGTCAATGCTTTCAGCGTTGGAGTCGTACCAATTGAGTTTTGGTTTCAGTAGCAAGTATTGATTGGAAGATCCCTGGAATACTTCCATCTTCTCATTGATCTTGAGCAAATAAATCCTGAATTTCCTCCTCCGTATTTCTCAACTTATTTTTACAGTATTGAATGAGCGTTGCCGCCCGCTTGACCTTTTCCGATAAATCATCGATTCCGATGCTTTCTTCCTGGAGCGCAGCAACGATTTCTTGTAATTCTTCTAGGGCCAATTCATAAGAAGAAATCGATTTGTTTTTCTCTGTCATGTACGATTGATTTTGGTAATTTCACTTTCTATGCTTCCTTCCTGGAAAAGGGTTTGGATGACGCTTCCTTCTTCCAGTTTTTCATTGAGACGTAGTATTTTCCCATCTTGCAAAGTCAGGCTAAAGCCCCTCCTGAGGGTTTCCTCTGGACTCAACAAACGACAAATTTGTTCCAACTGACCTAAGTGTTTTTGGTGGCTATTGAGGTTGAATTGAACGGTTTTGGGAAGCTCTGCACTGATGTAATCCAGCATTCTCTTGGCATTTTGCAAATCACTTTTGCTTTTAATCTGAATCAATTGTTCGTATTGTTGTAGCTGGGTCGTTTGGTACTGCAATAGTCTTCTGGTTTGGTGTTGAATGTTTTGTCCCAGCTGAGTAATGGCAGATTCGAAATACAGATGGGTTTGCAACAAAAATTCAGCAACCGCTGTGGGGGTTTTTAATGCGGTATGCGCCACTCGGTCCAGAATGCTTTCATCTATTTCATGACCAATCCCCGTAATGACGGGCAACGAACAGTTGGCGACGGTTTTGGCCAAATCGAGATCATCAAAAGCCAATAAATCGAGTTTGGCTCCTCCCCCTCTAATGACGACAATGGCATCAAAATGCTGGGCGCTCAATTGGATTTTCCTGATTTGTCGAATGATGTCTTTCGCAGCTTGATCTCCCTGTACCGCTGCGGGAAACAATTGGTTGTTGAAATGATAAGCGTAGGGATTCTCGTTGAGCTGTTGTAGATAGTCCTGAAGGCCGGCGGCACGTTCGGAAGTAATCAAAGCAATGCGTTGAACGACGGGGCTTAAAGGCAGACTGGCGTTTTTGTCAAGCAACTGCAATTGCTGTAACTCCTCCAGGCTTTGCCGCCTTTGCAATTCCAATTGTCCCAGGCTATGGCTGGGATCGAGGTCTTCGATGATTAGCTTCAAACC
>JBCCSR010000955.1:0-2996 GCA_039199865.1 Bacteroidota bacterium | reverse complement strand
GGATGAGTATGGATACTTTTGAATTTAGTCAGGGAACTGGAGAAGCAATTTATGGCGGCTTTGCCGGACCCGATTTTGAGGGCAAGCAAGCCCGCTACGTTTTGCTGACGGCCATTAGCAATTGGGGCCATGAAAGTTGTTTTGGCTTGGCGGAAGTCAAATTCAATTTGACCAACCAGTTTTCGACCATTGAACCTCCTTGTAGTGAACCGCCCTGCAACGAAGAATGTACTGCTCCCGACGAAGTGGAAATTGAAATGGAGGAACCCACCGAAGCCTTTTTGTTTTGGGAAGGAGCCGATGTTGAATTCTACATTGTTCGTTTTCGAAGCATCGACGGAGAATGGGAAGAGATGGAGACGGAGGAACCGGAATTATTCTTGGAAGCATTGGAACCCGATACAGAATACGAATTTCAAATTCAGGCCATCTGTGAAGAGGAAAGTTCTGACTTTAGCGAAAGCTACTTCTTTAGTACGATAACGGAAATGGAAGAATGCTTTCTACCGGAAAGCACCATCGTTGATCTGCTCGATCCCAATTCTGCATTGGTCAGTTGGGAGGATATGGACGCCGCTGAAGTTTATCGATTTCGCTATCGGCGAAAATCAAGCTTCCAAGCTTGGGTAAAGACTACCAATGAAGATAGTTTTAGGGCTCTAGGAAATTTGGAGGCCAATACCGTTTATCTCTATCAGATCAGAGTTTTGTGTCCCAATGGTTGGACGGCGTGGTCCCCCAAATACCGCTTCAAGACCAGCCCAGCGGGCTTGGATGTTCCCCAAACGGGAGTTCAGGCAGATGGGCATCACGATGATTTATTGGTCTTTCCCAATCCCGCGCGGGAGGAAGTAAACGTGGTGTATCGAAACGCTGCGGATTCGGAAGTCAATCTGGTGCTCAATAATGTTGCAGGCCAAAAGGTATATCAATCGAGTCATGTTTTGGATGTGGGGAGCCATCAATTTCGTATTCCACTGAGCGATCTGGAACCAGGATTCTATTTTGTCAGTCTCCATCACCAAAATAAAGGAACGACCTCTACTCAACGCCTCGTGTTGATCGGTAATGAATAAGCACAATGAAAGAGGTAGGCTGTAAAGGTTTTCGCTTGTTGAAATAGGTGAAAACTTGAGAGGTCATGTAACATTTCAGTTTTACATGGCCTTCTTTTCTTTTTGAGCCTCCCCTTATTTCCATTTGATCTTGCACCCAGATCGGAGATCCCAAACAAGATCCCAAACAAATCGCTTGTCCAAGGTGAAAAATAAAGACCAACAGATGTATTTTTAAGTTGACCTCAAGCCTTCTTTTTTAGTATTTTTGTAGCTGGACGCGTCAAGCGCATTTGCTTATTTTTAGCTTCTAATCAAAATACCCGTATCCAGTGAATTACCTCAGCTTAGAGAATGTCAGTAAAACTTATGGAGACAAGGTCTTATTTAAAAACCTTGATCTACAAATCAGTATGGGAGATAAAGTGGCGCTGGTTGCCAAAAACGGAACGGGAAAAACAACACTTTTGAAGGTGATTGCCGGGATAGAGGCAGGAGAGGGAGAGACTTGTAAGATTCAGGTGCGTAAGGGGATTCGAATTGGTTTTTTGGAGCAGGAACCTGTGTTTTTGCCGGGACAAACCATCACCGATGCTGTTTTTGACTCAGATCATGAGATGATTCGGGTGACCAAACGTTATGCGGCATCTCTGCTTCATCCTGCCGATGAAAAAGAAATGGAGCAAGCCCTTGCTCAAATGGATGATTTGAAGGCCTGGGATTTTGAAGCTCGCATGAAAGAGATTTTATTCAAACTGAAGATCGAACGATTAGACCAGCAAGTAAGCACCCTATCCGGAGGACAAAAGAAGCGCTTGGCACTAGCCAAGTTGCTGATTGAAGATCCCGAATTTTTGATCCTTGATGAGCCGACCAACCACCTCGATCTGGATATGATTGAATGGTTGGAAAATTATCTCCAACAGGCCAAACTCACCGTTTTTATGGTAACGCATGATCGCTATTTCCTCGAAAGAGTGTGCAATACCATCGTAGAACTAGATCGGGGCATCTTGTACAAATACCGTGGAAGTTATTCTGATTTTTTGGAAAAAAAATCCATGCGCCAAGAAAACGAATCTACCGTTTTGGATAAAACCAAAAAGCTCATGCGAAAAGAGCTAGAATGGATTCGCCGTCAACCAAAAGCTCGGGGGACTAAAGCTAAGTCTAGGGTCGATAAATTTTTTGAGATCAAGGAAAAAGCGGGTCAAAAGCTGGATAATGATCGCATGCAAATCGATATCAAAGGAAGTCGCCTGGGAAGCAAGATCATTGAGGCTCATAACATTAGCAAAAGTTTTGATGACTTCAAGATTGTGGAGAACTTTAGTTACAAGTTCAAGAAAAAAGAAAGGGTGGGCATTGTCGGACCCAATGGAGTGGGGAAGACGACTTTCCTTAAACTATTGACCAAATCGATTCGCCCCGATCATGGGAAAGTGATTGTTGGGGATACGGTCGTCTTTGGATATTATACCCAAGCGGGCATTCAGGGGGCAGAAGACAAAAAAGTGATTGACGTAGTGAGAGATGTAGCAGAATACATCCCCTTGGAAAAAGGACAAAAATTGACGGCCATCAACTTGCTTGATCGGTTTTTGTTTAGCCGAGAACAACATCAAGTACAAGTTGCTCAATTGAGTGGTGGCGAGCGACGGCGTTTGTATTTGCTTACGGTCTTGATGGAAAATCCCAATTTCTTGATTCTCGATGAGCCGACCAATGATTTGGATATTCTTACCCTCAACATTTTGGAAGAGTTTCTCATGGATTTTCCGGGTTGCCTGATTGTTGTTTCTCACGATCGGTATTTCATGGACAAACTAGTTGATCACCTTTTTATTTTAGAGGGAAAAGGACGTGTCAAAGATTATAATGGCAATTACAGTGATTATCGAACGATTGCCAAAGCAAGAGAGTTGGAAGAACGCCGGCAAG
>JBCCSR010000954.1:0-3003 GCA_039199865.1 Bacteroidota bacterium | reverse complement strand
TATTTATCAATTCATCTACATACTCTCTTGAGGCATTATCAAATATAGATGTTTCATCATAGAAGATTCCGCTTGCTAAGCTTTTTTGAGTAATACTAGCATCTCCATTTTCATCGATATTTACAGCAACTCTATTTTTCTGTAAAGATGCTTCTGCCGACATCCTTTTTGTTTTTATAATCTGACTGTTTGATTCTTCGACCCATAGAGCGTGCCTACCATCGGTGAATGTACCAACATACCCTAAAGGACCAGAAGAACTTGTACACTCAACATGAATAGTATCATTCCCCATTGGAACTCCTAGGTACACATGGTTGAATTGATTACTGGGGAATTCTGGCATAATATCATAGATCGAATGCTGTAAAACACAAGGGAGCAAAAACGGAAAACATCTTAATCCGCAACAATTTATTTAGCGAGATCAAATCGAGGCCGGGAAGTCGAGACAGTGGGATGGGCGTTTTGCTCAACACTGGAAAAGTTGCCATCAAGGGCAATGTGTTTCACGATGTCGACCAAGTAACGGACATTCGCAAACGCCAACAAAACATCTTGGTCGAAAAAAACTATAGCTGTACGAATGAACGCAAATCAGCGATGGTCAATATAGAAGTACCCTTGTCCAAATGGTATCCAAAAAATAGTGGAGCGCAAAATAAAAAAATCGCTTTTCCACTTTAATTAAAGTTCTTTTCCAGACATCCAGTCCTCCTTGTTCGTCACGAGGCTTCAACGCACCACCTAACCTGTTGCTCCGACCCGATGTCTAGTTTTTAACCCAACCAGCAATTATGAGAATTCTACTCGTCAGCCGCAGTATCTTACCGAGCCCCGGAGGAACGAGCGTCATTGTGGAAAACCTAGCCAAAAATTTCAAGAATGATGAATTGATTGTTCTGGGTGGACGAACTTTATTTCAAAAAAATGATGTATTACACCGTGCTCCTCAAGGTCCTGACTTTAGGTATTTTTTCTCAGAAGTCTATTTCTTTGGTCGAGGATATCGCTATTTCGAGTGGTTTCGAAAATGGCGAAAAAAACCATTGGAAAAACTTATTCAGTCCATTATCCAAAAGGAAAAGATCGATCATGTGATTGGGGTCTATCCAACTGCGTTCTACTGTTTGGCGGCTTGTCGAGCGGCCAAAAAAATGAAAGTCCCCTTTAGCTCCTATTTTCACAATACCTACATTGAAAACACCGCTAAAAAGGATCCACTGGCTCCCCAAAAACAAGAAGAAATTTTCCAGTCTTCCCAAAGCATTTTTGTGATGAGCAAGGGGATGAAAGACTTCTACGTTCAAAAATACCAACTCAACAAGTTCGTTCCACTAGTCCATACTTTTAACGACTATCCTTCTCAAAAACAGATGACTGGTCTTCCCGGTAAAAAAGAACGCTACAAATTGGTGGCCATCGGCAATTTTAATGAATCTAATATCGATGCAACCATCCGCTTTGCCAATGCCATAAAAGAGCATCCCAAGTTTAGTTTGCACTTGTACACCCACGTGCCCAAACTCCTGTTGCAAAAGAGAGGACTCGATCCAGCATTGATTGAGCACGAAGGTTTTGTTCATCCAGATGAGGTACATCAAGTATTACAACAATACGATATCGCCGTCTTGACTCATGGCTTCAAAGGGGGCTACGGAGAAGTAGAATACCAAACCATTTTTCCAACCCGTACCATCCCGCTGCTCTTGTCGGGAAAGCCCATTATTGCCCACTCTCCTCCTGGTTCTTTCCTCAATCAGTTTATTGGGGAACATCAATGTGCAGCACTAGTCGATCAGCCCAGCGAACAAGCCATTGTTGAAACATTAGAGAAAATGATTGCGGATGTAGAACATCAGGAAAAGTTGGTCAAAGCCGCTCAGCAAACGAGTACTTTGTTTTACGGTCCAAATGTTGCTGATCAGCTCAAGCAACAGCTAAGTCAATCAATCGTGCAAAAATCGTGAATGATCAAGTGGATGTTGATGCAAATGCATGGTAAGTGTAGCTGGACCTATTGACAATCCCTTGTTGTCTTATACTTCACTGCATACTCGGCTCCATAGCCAAGATTAAGATCCCAGGCCACCACTCGATGGAGTCAAAAACGCCATCTTTCAAAACAGCCATCTATTTATACTAAAAAAAAAAATGTAAAAATAATTGAGTTTAATTTATGGAATTTCGGGGGGTCGTGCGTCTAAGTATAGACAAACGGGTTTTGATGCCAAAAATGGGGCCCGTTTGAATGAGGCAAATGCATCAATTTTAGTGGATCCCCAAATTGGTTTTTTTGTCTGTCTTCACCAAACGAACGTTGTTGCATCAGGTTTGGGTGGTACCGCTATGCTTCGCGTGGCGAATGCCGAGGGGGGCGGTTTTGGGCCGTACCTTGAGGGTGGGATCCCACCCAAGCCCCAAAATATTCCTAATCCACTCCTTTCCCTCACCCTGGGTCGCAATCAAGGTTTTCAGCCAAAGCGGTCGCAATGGTTTTCCCCACAAAGCAATTAACCATGCGACTGATCTACAATAGCACCTTTTACAAAATCACTTGCGTACTCCGCTTTTTCCTTGCGCGCCTCTTTTATCTGGGCAAATTCAAATGCCCCAAACTCTCCATGATTGGACGCAACTGTGGCATCCATATTTTTAAAAATGGTAGCCTTCATTGCAAGGGACGAATCATCATTAATGATCAAGTCATGCTTTACGCAAAGGGGCAAATCATTATTGGAAAACAATTTTACACCAATCGCTATAGTCGAATTGTGGCCCACGAAAAAATTGAAATTGGACAAAACGTCACCATTGGTCAAATGGTCAGTATTCTCGATCACGATCACCATTACACTTTTGAGGGAGAAGATATGAAACTAGAAGGTTACACGACAGCACCAATCAAAATTGGCAGCAATGTCTGGTTGGGCGACAAATGTACAGTACTCAAAGGAGTAAACATTGGTAATAATGTAGTCGCCGGGGCCAACACGCTCATCC
>JBCCSR010000953.1:0-3007 GCA_039199865.1 Bacteroidota bacterium | reverse complement strand
CCCACAAACAGAAAAAATTATGCTTTTACCGGAAAACAGCCCCTATCCATCCATCTCCTATTGCTTGTGCTTCCTTTGCTTGTTGATCGTCAATGATGGCTATGCGCAAAAGCGAATGGTTCGCATTGATAGCACGGAGATTTGGTTAAATACCATTGGGATTGAAGATCGGAAAGAGGGACAAGCAATCATTGTCTTTGAAAGTGGTTATGGGACACCAATGGATCATTGGGACAAAGTCTTGGCTGGCGTCTCCGCAATGGCTCCGGTGCTTACTTACGAAAGACCGGGCATCGGACAATCGAAGGCCATTGATGAAATGCCTACGGTTAAAAATGTAGCAGATCGGCTGTTGCGAATCCTCAAGCATTTAGATTTGGCACCACCCTATGTATTGGTAGGACATTCACTAGGAGGTTTGTACGTCCTTGGCTTTGCCAATTACTATCCCGAGGTATTGGCCGGAATGATCTTGATTGATCCCGCAGATTTTACGGAAACTCACCAAAACAAACGATTGTATTACGAAGTTCTCCACTGGGAAGAGGATAAAATTGATCAACTCATTCAATCCTTCATCGATCAACGGTTGGCAGGAAAAGAACAAGTGCCCTTATCCTTACAGAGGGAAAGCCAAGTGCTAGAAACACTGAGGGCCAATGAATTTAAAACCATCAACGAAGTTGAATTGCCCAACATCCCAATTCACATCATTACCGGAGGTAGATTTGACAAACCCCAAAAATTACGTTCCAAGGAATACGACGAAGAAGCGCTGTTTCGATCAAAGATGAAACATAGAGTGCAGCGCTGGACCGATGTGATACAATCCGTAGATAAAGGGATGATTTTTTACAGTGGAGATGCCGGACATTTTGTGCATTATGACGATCCACTCCTATTGATTGCCAGTGTTCAAATCGTATTAAACGACTGCCAGTTACTTAAAAAGGAAAGAGATGCACAAAAGCATTGAACCAGCATCAACCTTAAAGCCATTGAATCCATCAGCGTACATTTCAGTCCCATCCCGCCCAATATAAAAGATGAAATACCAAGAAATTGCCGAACGAATTATTGAACTAAAGAAAAAAGATCTGGCGCTTCGCAATCAGTTGATTGAGGCCAAACAGCTGGGTGATGGTTACAACGAAGCAATGGCCCAATTGCACAATCAGAATGCCGAGGCACTTGACGCCATCATCGATCAAATTGGTTATCCCACTGTCGATAATGTGGGAAAGGCCGCTAGTGCCGCAGCTTGGCTGGTGATCCAACATTCGATCGGGCAGCCCTCATTTATGAAAAAATGTGCTGAACTGCTACAACAAGAAGGACTCGACAGTCAGGTCAGTCAAAGGGAGCTGGCTTATCTGAGCGATCGCATTGCCGTTTTTGAAGGAAAACGCCAACGCTATGGCACCCAGTTTGACTGGGATGAAAACGGCGTGCTGAGTCCACATCCTTTTGATGATGTAAGCCAAGTCAATCAAAGAAGAAAGGCCATTGGATTGAACAGTTTGGAAGAACAGCTGATCATTATCAGAGAACAAGCCCAGCAAGAGCACCAGTTACCTCCCAAAGATTTCGCCAAAAGAAAAAAGGCGATATTGGAATGGAAAAAGGCAGTAGGTTGGATCAAATAATCAAGCCATTACAAACGGAATGATCCCTCTAGACATGCTGATCGATCAGAATGGCATTGCCGTCGGGATCAGTAATGACAAAGCTGGCCGGGCCTGTACTGTTGGCCTCAACCTCTTTCTCGATGGGGACTCCTTGAGCTTTTAAATGTTGTTGAATGGTTCGGACATCATCGAAATCCTCTAGGCTTTGAGCATTATGATCCCATCCCGGATTGAAAGTTAAGATGTTGTTAGGAAACATGCCTTGAAACAAACCGATCAGGGTGTCTCCATTTTTCATGATGAGATAGTTGCGTTCGATATCGCCACCAAATTGGCTAAAGCCCAACTTTTCGTAAAATTGCTTTGATGCGTGGATGTCTTTTACATTGAGGCTGAGCGAAAATACTCCTAGTTTCATTGGTGATTGTTTTTGATGATTGATGCGAAATGAGTTATCTTCAATTGTTGTTCTTTTCTACCTTTTGAATTTGTTGGGGCAGGATCTATTTCCATGTCCGACAAATTGCGGGGTCTGGTATTTTTGAAAGTTAGATAAATTCCAGAAAAGAAGAAAAAAAAGATCAAAGTGAGGGCTACTTTTTCTTTGAGAACACTTTGCCCCACAATGGGACCTCATCCACAAAGCCGATTTAAGGAATCAATATTGGATGGTGTAAGTATTGATGAGTAGACCTGCTTCGTAGCGTTCTGATGCCTCTAACTTTAATCGAAACTGTTTGCTTGAATCGCCAAATAGTTTAACTCCTTGCCCCAGAATAAGTGGATTGATCTTGAGTTTTAAACCATCAATCAACTCCTGTTCCAAAAGCCATCCGGCAAAAAGCCCGCCTCCGCACAAATAAATGTCCGTTTTAGCGTGTTGCTTGATGTCGAGGACTGCTTCAATGTCTAATTTTTTGACAACTACTTGGTCATTGGGCTCTGCAAAAGAAAGGGTATCGGAAAAGATGTAGTGTTGCATGTGAGGATAAGGCGCTTGTCCAGCTTGAAGACCAAAGCGATAGCCAAACTCATAGGTTTTTCTCCCCATGATCACCGTCTCGAAATCTTGTAGATCTGCTTGATATTGTGCTACTCCATTGCCACTGCTCACAAAACCACTGACGTCCTCATTGGGTCCCGTGATGTACCCATCCAATGAACTGGCAACGTAATAAATGATTTTTCTCATGATACTGTTTTTTGGGTTGGAATCATTTCTACATACAGTTCTGCTTTGGGAATGATTCAGCAAAAATCAGAATATATCCTATGAAATCATGGTACCAAATCTTGAGTAAATCCACGGTGGATTAATATTTGGCGTGGAAGTATTCGTGGGTTCGTATTTCCTGATTCAGTTTGGATTGAGCTTCACT
>JBCCSR010000952.1:0-3008 GCA_039199865.1 Bacteroidota bacterium | reverse complement strand
CTATTTTCAAAGCTTATGACGGTCGTCCTCATTGGGGCAAAATGCATACTCGAACCGCTACAGACTTTGCGGAACTGTATCCTCAGTTTTCGGCCTTTACCGATCAGATGGCTCAGCAAGACCCGCAAGGCTTGTTTAGGACGCCTTATCTACAAAGTATTTTTGGCCTTTGAACCGATTATGATGTCTAATTATCATTCGTATAAAAATCGTCTAAAAGGCTTTACGTTTCCTTATGCGGTCTTGGATTTAGCCTTGTTTCGGAAAAATATTCAACGCAATTTGGCAAGGGCCGGTAACAAAAAAATACGCATTGCTACCAAATCGATTCGTTGTGTATCCGCTACTAAAATGATCTTGGATTCAGATCCCCAATTCCAAGGACTGATGACTTATCATGGGAAAGAAGTCTTGTTTTTACTTCGGGAAGGCTTCAACGATTTACTCATGGGCTATCCAATTGTCAATGAAGCCTTGATCGAACTAATTGGTGCCGCCATCAAACAGGGAAAACGAGTTTGCTTGATGATTGACAGTCAAGCACATTTGCAATTGATCGATAAAGTGGGAAAGCGCTTGAAGACGAAAATACCCGTTTGTATTGACCTCGATTTATCGGATAATTACCCGGGCCTAAGATTTGGTGTTTGGCGTTCGAGCATCGATAGTCTGCCCAAACTGGAAAAGTTACTGGAGCATCTCAAAAAGCTGGATTACGTACGGTTGAAAGGCTTGATGGGGTATGAGGCGCAGGTCGCTGGAGTCGGAGACCAAGTGGAGGGAGCTGCCCTAAAAAATTTTTTGGTTTACCAACTAAAGAAGCGATCGATCAAGCGTTTGCGACAATTGCGAAGGCAAGCAATCGCGCTCGTCGAATCCCAGGGCTTTGACTTGGACTTTGTGAACGGGGGAGGAACTGGAAGTTTGGAAACGACCGCTCAAGAGGAAGTCGTCAGCGAAGTCACCGTTGGTTCTGGTTTTTACAATGCACATTTATTTGACAATTATCGCGCTTTCGACTTAGATCCTGCCTTGTTTTACGCCATTGAGGTTGTTCGCCAGTCCAATCCCGGAGTGTACACCTGTCACGGTGGCGGCTTCATTGCATCGGGAGCAGTTGAAGCGAGCAAAGCCCCCCAAGTCTATTTGCCCCAAACGGGTTATCTCGATCCATTGGAAGGGGCCGGCGAAGTACAAAGTCCCATTCGATTTAAAACCTTATCTGAACCGCTCCAGCTGGGCGATCCTGTTTTTCTACGTCATGCCAAATCGGGAGAGCTTTGTGAACGCTTTAAGACCTTAGTGGTCTTGGACGGAGAAAATAGGAGGGAGTGGGCGACCTATCGGGGGAATAATTGTACTTTTGGCTAAGTCAACAGAAAATAAAATGGGAGAAAGAGAGCAAGTGAAATAGTGATTAACCCGTAAAATCAATCAACATGTCAGAAGAAAAAAACGCATACATTTTAGGGACGGAACGTGCGGAACTACATCGTTTGGGAGTTCAACATCAAGTTTGGAGTGCTGAAGCTCGAAAGGGATGGGAATTGGCGGAATTCTCCTCCGGTCAGCGCATCCTAGACTTGGGCTGTGGTCCTGGCTTTTGTACGACAGAGTTGGCCTACCTGGTGGGAGCCGAAGGAGAGGTGATCGGGATTGATCGATCGGAAGGCTACATTCGTTTTTTGCAGCAACTCATTGATTTGCATGGATTGAATATTAAGGCGCTGGCCAAAGATTTCAATCAGATGGACCTTCCACGGGATCACCTGGATGGTGCGTACTGCCGCTGGGCTTTGGCTTGGTTGCCGAATCCCGAGGAGATTATGGAAAAGATAAAAAAAGCCCTACGACCCGGAGGGGCCTTCGTGGTTCAGGAATACTACGATTGGTCGACCTTTCAAACGGAACCTACTTTTCCTGGTTTACAAAAAGGCATTGCTGCGGCATTACAAAGTTTTTTTGATGCTCCTGGAGAGATCAATATCGGTAGAAGATTGGCCACTATTTTTGCGGATCTAGGGATGGAGGTCATTAGCATTCGTCCCATGAGTAAATTGGCTACCCCGGACGAGTTGACTTGGCAATGGCCAAAGACTTTTTTGAATATCTATCTACCCAAACTTGTGGCACAAAATTATCTGACCGAGGAAGAAGTCACCCAAGCACTTACAGATTGGGATAACTTAGAATGGATGGATGGGGTAACTTGCCTTTGTCCGCAAATGGTGGAAGTCATCGCGGTTAAAGTATAAAATGAATGGATCAATATCCACTTTTCATTCTTGCTCATCCAAAGGAGGATGTTGCTCCTCGGGTGCTTTAAACTCCTTTTGCAATTCGGATTGATGTTGGGTTCGGGGCAAATCTTTCAACTGCTTTATCCTTTGCAACTCTGCACTGGGCACGCCCAAGGCAGCAAGTTTTTGTAGTAAACCATCAATCTTAAAAGCTGCTCTAACTGCTTGGCCCATAAAAGACAGCATCAGAATTTTGATGATGATGCCACTGAAAAGGGAGGAGGGCTCGAGAATGACATCCAACAAGAGGAGCAGGGCATAAGCGGAGAAACCAGTGGTCATAGCGACTTTTACATTATAATAACTACCCAGCAAGCAAGCAATGTAAATGGCATACATTATGACGGATTGAAAAATCATTCCAAACCTCAACTCCTCGTCGTCACTATTCGACAAGGTAGAAACAAGCGCCACGGTGGTGAAAAAAAGCAAGATGATAAATGCGCCTTGCCCGTACTTAATTTGCTTGATGGCCTCGTTCAAGTCGATCTTGGCGAGATTGATATTTTTGACGGTTTCCTTGTTGAAATCATTTTGTTGATTGCCCGTGTTAAAGTCTTCGTCTAGGATATTGTTTTCCATTTTTTACTGAGCGTTTTAATCTTACTGCTGGACATTAAGCCATTGTTATGGGCAATTGAAAACAAGCCCTTTTGGGGTTCAACGCTATCTTAGCCAGCATGTTTCCATATCATTCGATTACAATTT
>JBCCSR010000951.1:0-3008 GCA_039199865.1 Bacteroidota bacterium | reverse complement strand
GTTTAAAAAGAAGAGAAGAAAAGGCTACAAAGTAAAGAATGGACATCGTCAACGCTTTACCAAAATAAAAATTGACTCAATTCGAAGTTAATTTCATTTTTTTTAGTCTTTCCCTTTAATTATTCAACATTTAACCTTATTTTTAAAAATCCTAAAGTTTTTTGAAAGATGGCACATAAAAAAGGAGTTGGTAGTACTGATAACGGACGGGATAGTAACAGTAAACGCCTTGGAGTAAAGTTGTTTGGTGGTCAAGCCGCTATTGCTGGTAATATCATCGTTAGACAACGTGGAACGCGTTTTCACCCTGGCAACAACGTAGGTATAGGTAAAGACCATACCTTATTTGCTTTGGTAGATGGTACAGTTGCCTTTAAAAAGAGGCGTTCAAATCGAACTTTTGTCTCAATAATTCCGTTTGAGGAAGTAAAAGAGATAAAAGCGACGATAAAACAGGAAAAAATACAACCAAAACCTGAAAAAGTTGTTGAAGAATCAACAGTTAACACAATTGCTGAATCTGACGATTTAAAGATCGTCGAAGGTATTGGCCCGAAAATTGAGCAATTGTTAAATGATGCTGGAATATTAACTTTCGCAGCACTCGCTTCAACCGAAGTTGCAAAGATCAAATCGATCTTAGAAGCTGCGGGAAGTAGATACAAAGCACACGATCCTACGACTTGGCCACAACAAGCTCAAATGGCAGCTGATGGTAAGTGGGATGAATTAAAAGCTTGGCAAGATGAATTAGACGGAGGAAAGATAGTGACCGCCAGCAAAACAGAGGAAGAATAAAATAGTTTTAGTTTTCATAGCTTTATATTTTTTGTTGTTAAGCCCTGTCCGCCCGGACGGGGCTTTTTTTATGGCCCGATTGTCCATCCTCTTCTTCAGAATAGTTTGGCTTGCCGAATCGCCCCCATCCATTCATTCCATCTCATTTGGATCGTATTCATCAATTGATTGGCAGGCAATTGCCGAATTCTCGCCAACATTCGCTCTTTTTCGTGGACTCGGAAATGAAGCAACTGAGTCAAATGTTGGAATTGACTACCGTACTTTTGATTGAAAGCGTCCATGAGATCTTCTTTAAATAAGATGTGAAAATCTCGAAAATAGTTGTACTGCACATCACTCAAACCATTGTGTACTAGGTAATTTTTTAAAACCATCCACTCAAAAAGATGTTCGATGCTCGGAAAATAAGCTCCCCCCTCTTTTTCTATTTTATCTCGCAATAATTGTTCTTCATCTAAGATGACCAAGGAATGATGGGTCAATTTGTGAAGCAATTCTAAATGGAAGACGACTTTCTGATCGTATACCAGCGTCAACTGAGAGGAGCGATAACCTTTGTTTAAGCCCTGCCTTTCAAGCTGATCGCAAGCTCCAACCGATTTTAAAATGGAGGGCAGATCTGTTCTTCTCAATAAAAGCCGAAGGACCGCTCCGTCCTTTAGAAATTGATCGAAACCAATTTCTCCCTCAATTAAGATAAAATCAAAACGGTTAAGACATTGGAAAAGGAGACGGGCAAATTCTCTTCTCAGAACTGTCATTGCTTACTTTTTGAGATCCTCTACTAAGCTCTTGGTATAAAGAAATGAAAGGACCAAAACGAGTTAGCAGAAATATCTTGTTTGATAAAATTTGGTATTGGGCATGCTGTGTGTAGACAGCAAATGTATTTAGGATGGGAATTTGCTTGTTCAATTGAATGAGTGTAAACGTATATTGCAAAAATATTGCCAGCGTTGATTGTTGTCGCCCAACCAATAATAAACACTGTATTTCCTACATGCGATTGAGCTTTAGAAACCAGCTACTTTGCCAAGGATTCTAAACGCGTTCGATTGCAGTTTTGGGCAACCAGCCCTCCTCACCATTACTGAGCCGAACCTTATACCATGCCCCAATTTCATCTAAAATACTCAGTTTTAGTCCCTCGTGTAAAAGCAATATTTCACTGCTTTCCTGATCAGGAGCACTACGCAACGCAAACTCTTTTTCCAGCAAAATAGCTATCCTGCTATCCTGGTCTAAACTGGCCTTACCGATGGCCAAAGCAAAAGGCAATACACTAAGCAACAATAAAGCGATACCAATGAAAAAACCTCGTTTTTTTTGAGTCCTATCTTGCCCTAAAATCCACAAAACCAAACCTCCAATTCCAAGCCACAGAAGCAAGAGCCCCGAGAAGGCCCAAGTAGATGTACTGGCCATTCGGACCGCCTGATCCCACCAACGACTAAGAAAAAAAGTAGGGATCAAGCTAAAATCATCGACTAATTCGTTTTCGACCAGCAGAAGATTGTGACGCAAATCCTCATCACTAGGTGCTAAGTAAAGTCCGCGCTCATAATTTAGAATCGCTCTACCTATTTGCTGAGTTTTATAATAACTATTTCCAAGGTTGTAGTACAATTCAACAGAATACCAACCTTCCTGCAGAATGGCTTCGTACGCTTGAATTGCTTCAGTATACTGTTTTGCCGCGTAGGCATCATTGGCTTTCTTAAATTGTTGATCTTGCTCCTCTGCGCCCAACAGCAATAGGCAAAAAAGCAAATGGCTGATCAACATGATTCCTTTTTTCATCTTTCATTTTTTTCTGCGGTAAAAAATGTTACCACTTCATTGCTCCCTGACTACGACGAGTCATCATTTCAATATTGTTCCTTCGGTTTCTTCTTGGGTTCTGCTTTCTTTTTACCCGTTTCCATCTTCTGGTCCTTCTTCTCTACAATTGGTAAATCATTTTTCGGAGAAACTGCCGGACGCTCCTCCTGGATACCTTCCAAATTTTGTTGAGGACTCGCTTTCTCCTCAGGGCTTTGTTCTTTTTCTTCCTCTACAATTGTCCCTTCCTTTTTCTCGGTAGACGGTCCTCCAGTTTTTATATTTTGTGCTTCTTTATCACTTGTAAGTAAGCTATCACTTGTAAGTAGGCTATCTCCTGCAAGCAAGCGATCCTTTGCCAATACCGTATCTCCGAAAAGTTGGCG
>JBCCSR010000950.1:0-3016 GCA_039199865.1 Bacteroidota bacterium | reverse complement strand
GACGACACCAATGATGGTATAATCAGGATCAACTTCTAGTGTTGTTCCGATCAATTCCTCTGGTGTTTTGTCCAATTGTTGGGCCAAGCGCTCGTTGATGACCACGGCATTGATACTGTCTTGCGCAATTTGTGGATCGAATCCTCTACCTGCCAGGAGTTCGATTTCCATCGTTTCGAGATAATCGTAATGAGTCCCCATCCAATGAGAATACATCTGTTTGCCTTGTTGCATGAAGCCCATAACGGAAGTGATTGCCGATCCGTCCAGCCCCATCCCATAATTGTTGTAAGATCCAGTGATGTTTAAAATGTCGGGTTGGTCCTTGAGTTTTTGTTTGAGTAAGGCCAAGGCCCGCTCTCCCCGAATGTGATCACCGACGGGTAGGCTGATGACTTGTTCTTTGTTGAAACCCAATGGTTTTTCCTGTAGATAATTGAGTTGTTGATAAACGACAATGGTGGCACTAATCAAAATGATAGAAATGGCAAATTGAATGACGACCAGTAGATTGCGAAGCTTGCCTGGTTTTTGCAACTGGGTTTGTTTTTTCAATACACTGGCGGGTTGGAATTTGGAAATGATGAGGGCTGGATAAGTCCCGCCAAGAATGACAACGAAGAGTAAGATCAAAGCAATCGCCAGCAAGATAAAGGGATTGTTCATACTTACTGGATATCGAAAGAAACTATTGTAATAGGGCAATGACCATTGGACGCCCATCATGGCGATAATCGTAGAGAGGAATACCACGGCAAAAGATTCTCCCCAAAACTGCAAGGTCAGTTGTCCTTTACTCGCCCCCAAGACCTTTCTAATCCCTACTTCAACATAGCGATTGACGGAACTGCCAATGTTGAGATTGATGAAGTTGATGCAGGCAATGGTGAGAATAAAGAATCCCATAATGATTAGGGCAATTGGAAAAATATATCCCCTAGTATTTTGATTGCTGTCTGCTTTTAGCGCCGTCCCAAAACGGAGATCGAAAAAAGATTGTAAGCCCAGTCGCATCAGGTTGCCTTTATCATCACTTTTCCATCCCGACTCCGTTAATTGTTCGATGTCATCACTAAAAACTTCTTGTACGAATGCTGGAAAACGCGCTTTGAGATCTTCGAGTTTGACTTGTGGCGCAACTTGGATGTAGACCGAGTGATTGCGGTCACCCCAGTTGTTCTGTAGCGCGGTATAGTCGGGAGAATTTTCAAAAGAGACTACTGAGCCAATCTCAAAAGAAGATTGAGGAGGCAGTTTCTTGAGAATCCCACTGACGATAAAATCTTTGTTGAGGCCTTCATAATTGAGTCGAATACTTTTGCCCATGGGATCTTCTTCTCCAAAGAGCTCTTTTGCTCGCTTCTCGTGTAAGATGATGTTGCCGGGATCGGACAATGCTGTGTTTGGATCTCCCTTGAGCAAGGGAAAAGAAAACATTTTGAAAAAATCGGTATCGGCAAAGCGAATACCAGCACTAATCGTTTTTTCACCATATGCCATGCTCGTCCCCGTTCCGGACCATCGCGTTCCGTATTCAATGCCGGGTACTTTTTCTTTTAAGGCCGGTAGAAACGGTACACACATCACCGTGGTAATTTTGGTGCCTTCGGGAGATTGCGTTTCCAAAAAGGTCCGATAGATCTTCGACCCATTTTCGTGAAAGCGATCGTAAGAGAGTTCTTTGAAAGCGGTCAGGAACAACAACAAACTACAGGCAATAGCAATGGATAAACCCAAGATGTTGATGCTCGTAAAAAGTTTCCGTTTGGCTAGATTGCGAAAGGCTATTTTTAAATAATTCTTTAACATAAAATTGCATTTTCTAAAATGAATAGGCGCTTAAAATGATTTGGCTTACTCTGATTTAATGGCTTGTACCGGATTGGCCGTCGAAGCCCTGAGGGCCTGATAGCTCACGGTGAGTACTGCAATGAACAAGATGATAAATAAAGATCCCGCAAAGGGAGTCAGACCAATAGTGGTTCGATAAGCAAAATCGACCAACCACTGCTGAGCAATCCAATAGCCCAAGGGCATGGCAATAAAGCCAGCGACGATGACTAGTTTTACAAAATCTTTGATCATCATGTACATGATTTGCGAAATACTGGCTCCCAGTACTTTGCGAATGCCAATTTCTTTGGAGCGTTGTTCGGCAATGAAGGCGGCCAAGCCAAACAATCCCATGGCTGCCGTGAAGATGATGAGTAAGGTGATTAAGTTTAGTGCTTTGCTGAAGTTTTCATGGCTTTTGTAAAGTGCACCAAAATCTTCATCTAAAAAGGAATACCGCATGGGATGCTTGGGCTCAAATACGGCCCACTTTGTTTTGATTTGTTGTATGGTCTCTTGAATGTTTTCGGACTTTAAACGCATGATGACCTGAGGAAGATAGGCTCGAAATTCCTGCATGACGAATGGCTCAATGGCCTGTTCGAACCCCTGCCAGTGGAAGTCTTTGACTACGCCAATAATGGGACCATTTCCATTTCCACCAATAACTTGTTGGCCGATCGGATCTTCTTCGATCCCAAAAAACTTGAGGAAGGATTCATTAACGACATAGCTGGCCGCAGAATCCAGTTGATCTTGCTTAGTGAAGAAACGGCCTTGCAACAAAGGAATGTCCAATACATCGAGAAAATCTTCATCTACTCGGTTGAAATCCAAAACTTGTTGCTTGTCTCTGATTTGGTAACTATTGCCGCCCATCATTTGTCCGGGTAAATTATTGGCCAGGCTAATGCCTTCGATACCCGGTAGGCTTTGCAACTCATTTTTGGCAGCGACAAAATTATTTTTTAAGTCTTCTGTTTGCATTGGAATGACCAAAATCTGTTCGGCTTGAAAACCCAATTCCTTGTTGGCCATGTAAGTCACCTGATTGGAAACAATAAACAAAAATAGAATTAGTGCGGCACAGACCATAAATTGAAAAACGACCAAGCCCTTGCGTAAAGGGGCACTCTCTTTACTTTTCGAAAAATCGCCTTTGAGTACTTTGATGGGTTGAAAT
>JBCCSR010000949.1:0-3017 GCA_039199865.1 Bacteroidota bacterium | reverse complement strand
CCAAATAGCGGAGGAACATGATCCAAGAGGTTTGTCCAATATAGTCTAGTTCACTATCGGAACCTGCATCTTTATACAGGATGTCATCAATATTTTTAAATGTCTGTTCGAACAATGCTAATCAATTTAATGGTGGTCAAAAACGTATTGCTAGTTCGCTATACGAGTATGATTTATGGGGTTAAATATCAGGCGGGATTTGTTTGGGTACAATCATATCCTATTATTTCCTGCTCTAGTGGGCAATTTAACAATAAAAAACCTAAAACTTTAAGGAAGATCGTTCCAAAACATAGATTTTATCTTTATTCGTCTTTTATTGCATTTTAAATATGTGCAATTTTATTTGTCTTCTACCAAATCAAATCGCTTGACCAATTCAGTGACCAAAGGATTTTTTTGGCTCATTGCTTGGAGCTTTTTATCAAAAATAGAGTAGAACTTTGCTTCCTCTGCGTTTTTTGGCTCAGTGGCTTTAAAATTAGTTTTAGTGGCTTGTTGCTCTTGATAAATCTTGAGGAAATAATCAGCAATGTCCAGACCTTGTTCACGGTCGGTCATGCTTGCGTATTTTTCCAGTATATCCGATAAAACGACTTTTGATTCCCTCAAACTTAGGACTTGTTCCTGCCATGCCTCGTATGCTCCTAAATCGGGGAATAAGACAATTTGCTTTCCTGCCAAAAGCGAAACGTTTTCCGGCTTGTTGATTCGACAACCATACTTCCCTCCTGTTGCTAGCCAAAGGTAATTGGGAGCCATCCCCATTAGAGAAAAGGCATACATTAAAATGGCCGTCTTTTCACTTTCAACAATGCCGATAATTTTTTCAGGGTCTTTATTGAGCAAATGTTCACCAAAAAAGCATTGTTGTAAATTGGGTTTGCTTACGCCTTGCTTTTTGAGTAGTGCTTTACCCGCAAAATAGATTTTGGCTTTTCCGATTTCGGGAGCTTCATTTTCCTTTACCCGCCTTCCTGTTGCTGAATGGTAGAGCATGACTTTGGCCTGTCTTACTTGTAGGTTAAAATCAACCTGCCAAAATACGGTTGCTCCTTGCCATCGGTTAGAACTGCCAATATAATAGGCATGGCAAAGCTCCGCTACGGTTGAGGGTTCAAACAAACTATTGAGCCATTGGACAAAACAATTGCTTTCGTAGGCTTTCAGTGTTTGGTGCATCGTTTGAGGCATGATGAAGGACAAGTCCTTTGGAGGTGGTGGTGTAGTATTGTAATTGTCATAAGGCTTCCTTTCTGTTGGATGCTCTTCAAAATATTGTTTTGGAGTGTAATGATATTGGCAAGTATGTTCACGGTCACATCTGCCAACGAAGTTGGCTAAATAGTCCTTCGTTTCATTATCTCTATATTTTACAAATCGACGTTTGTAGCAAAGTGGACAAGCAAACTTCTTGGAAGATTGATCTAAACTATATTGATACATCACTTTTTTTTTTATTAAAAATAACCGTCGAACACTCAAACACTTTTGGCATTGATAATCAGTTGGTTAGGTGTTCGGGTGTTCGGATTAACTATTACACCAACCGAAAATAGTTGAATGTGACGCTCTCAACTTTTTGCCTATTTCCCGATAACTCATTCCGTCCTTTCGCAAAGCAATCGCTTTCTCTTTTTTGGGATTACCTTTTTTTAAAACCCGTTTATCAGGGTTGGGCAGTTGGAAATAAATACTAATCGCTTGGTGCTTGAGTACCGAAACAATTTTCAAAGCATTGTCAAAATCAACATCCTGACAAATCAACACCTTTTCAAAAAGTTGATCATGCTCAAATTGTCTAAGGGTTGTGAAGATCACGCATAAGCGGAAGCAAATTAACCCCAAGCGGTTGACAGTTCCGTCTAAATCATTATTTAGGTATTCGCCAAGTTCATTTTTCCATGTTCTAAAAGTGCTTAAAAACTTTTCCTGTTGTTCATTAGTCAATTCAATGATGAGTGAATGGTCTAAGCTATTTAGGCTATCGTGAACCTCTGTAAACTCCTTTGACAACTCAGCAAAGCGTTCGGGATAGTTGGACTTTTGCTTGGAAAACACATTTTTAAATTCGCTCGTTCCATCCAATTGATAGAAAAGGAAGCGACTAAACAATCCATTTTGAATATTGGGAATTAAGTTGAGCAACTGGTCATAAGTCGAGCTTAGGACTACAGCCAATTCAGGTTTCAGTATTTCAACATACTCGTTACCTGTTCGCCTAAAATAAGAAATGGTTTCATGGTGAAAGGCTTTACGGAAACCATCGGAATAATTGCCATAGTCTTGTTTGATGGCATCGGCGATGGTGTCGCCTTCCGTTTCAAAAATAATACCTCGTTCATTGTTATTGGCTAATAATTCAAACAAGCCTGTCTTAGAGTTATTGGCAGGGATGAAAAGCAACTTTTGTTTGGCTTCGGCGGGTTGTTCTGGTAATGTTCCACCATTCTTTTTGTATTGCTTCAACTCCATATCATAAGCAATCAATTTTGCCTCGTGTGCCGTCTGTTCTTCTACGAACTGCTCTTTTTTCCTTTGGTGGATTGGGTAAGCCAATTGTTTGCAAAAGTGCAATCCGCCTTTTCCCGTTCCATACCTTGCCAAAATGTAACAATACAAATGAGGCCCGTAAAATTTGCCATCATAAGCGCCTTGTACATTGGGCAATATTCCACTTACCACCCCTAATGCTCCAACGAGGAAAACTTCCTTTTCAGAGGTATCAGTCAAAATGTCGCAACCCCGCTTTAGTAATTGGGGTAATGCTTCATAAATGGCGGAGTCAAACTTCTTTTTAGTACTGGAATCCTTAGTGTTTATTGAATTGTCATTTGCCAAAGTTTCCTCGAATTCTTTGAAATCTTGCTGGAATGCGGTAAGTGGAATATCAGTATTTTCGACTTGAGATTCTGCCTTATTTTCAGTATCTTTAGGTACATTATTCTTAAAGATATTTGGTTGAGGTAAGTTATTGTTCCGTTCCATAGCTTACCTCCTTTTTTTGTTCATTTCTT
>JBCCSR010000948.1:0-3024 GCA_039199865.1 Bacteroidota bacterium | reverse complement strand
ATCCTTGCTGTCAACCATCCGACAATGTTTCTTGAGCCTTGTTTGTTGGCTTGTTTCTTACCTCGACAACTCCATTTCTTGACTCGCGGAGATATTTTTAAGCATCCCGTTTTGGATGCCATCTTACGTTCACTCAACTTGATTCCTATCTTTAGGATGAAGGATGGAGGCTTTGGTCAAGTCAAAAATAACTTCAATACCCTGGAATACTGCTTTCGCGCTTTACAAGAAAATAAGGTCATTTTGATTATGGCGGAGGGGCATTGTGTGCAGCAAAAAAGATTGCAATCCATCAAAAAAGGAACGGCTCGCCTGGCCTTTGGCACTTACGAACGCTTTGGCGATTTGGATTTACATATTGTACCAGTTGGCGTCAATTATACTTATCCAGATGATTTTCGTAGTGAGGTGATGTTTGAATTTGGACCGCCAATTAAAGTCAATGAGTATCACGAATTGTACGACACCAATCCTCCCAAGGCCATTAAATCATTGACCAATGAGGTTGCGGAACATCTTCGAAAACTGGTTATTGTCATTGAAGATGAGGCAGACGAAACGGTGGTGGAACAACACTTTACGCTCTACCGAAATGACCATCCCGAGGGAATTCTGCCGGTCTTTTCTACTGATCCCAAACGTTTGATTGCGGAGAAATGGATTGCGGAGCATTTTAATCAGATGCCAAAGATGCAAAAGCGAAAGTTGAAGGAGGAAACGGAGGCCTACTTCCAGTGTTTGGATCAGCACCAAGTCAACGATGAAGCCATTGCCCAAAAAGTAGATCGACATTTTGATCGAACTTTGATTTTGGTAATGGGTTTCCTTCCTTTTCTTCTGGGCTATGTTTGCAACTTCCTGCCGCTGTACGGGGCCGAGAAAGTTGGCGAAAAGGTGAAGGATCAAGAAGATCGTTTGTCGATTGTTATCACTACGGCCATGATCCTATACTTTGTCTACTATTTATTGTTGCTGTCATTGGCTGCTTACATGAACCATTCGTATTTTTGGATATTTATTGCCTTTGTTCCTATGTGGGGATATTTTGCTTTACTGTATCGAGAGCTGTACTACAAGTGGAAAGGCAACCGCAAGCTGAATCGCCTAGAGCCTCAACTGGTTGGTAAACTCAAGAATGACCGGAACAAAATCGTCAGTTGGTCATAAAAGTAAAGACAGGATGATTTATGAAATTTTGAAGGTATTGGTTGGGATCATTTTGAAAATCTTCTTTAGTAGAATGTATTTTCACAATAAAGCCGCCATTCCTCAAAAAGGACCAGTGATCCTGGCGATGAATCATCCAACGGCATTTATCGATCCCATTTTCATTTGTACTCATATCCGACCAACTACCCATTTTATTTTGCGTGGCGATTTGTTTGCTAACGCTTTTAATCGTTGGTTTTTGAATGAAATTCGTACCATCCCCATTTTTCGCAAAAGAGATGGCTTCGCCAATCTTAAAAAGAACGAAGCGAGCCTGGAGTATTGTTATGAGTTACTTCACCACAAAGCACATATCATAATCCTGGCAGAGGGAGAGACCAAGCACGAAAAAAGACTGCGTCCCATCCAGAAGGGGACAGCCAGAATGGCTTTCGGTACTTACGAAAAGTACGGTAATGAAGACATTCTGATCATTCCCGTGGGCCTGAATTACACGGACTCCGTACGTTTCCGTAGTGAAATGATGGTTAGTGTTGGAACGCCGATAGCGATTGCGGATTACATGGAAGTCTACAATGAAAATCCGAGAAAAGCAGTATTGCAAATTACCCGTGAAATTCAGCGCCAGCTCAAAGAACGTGTGGTTCATATCGCAGATCCCGCAGATGATGCTTGGGTAGATCAATTGCTTTTGCTGAATCGAAATGAGCGACTGCGTAGTTCTTGGCCTCCCGTAGTGGATGATGACCAATTGCTTAGAGAAGAGGTGAAACTTGCACAGCAGGCCAATGCAATGGAAGGGAGGTTGAAGCAGGAACAGTCGGAAAGCATCCAAGCCTATTTTAAACGTTTAGGGCAATTAAAAATCACTGATCGGGGGATGGTTCAACCCGAACAATACAGACTGGCCAATACTATGTTTTTACTTGCTGCTTGTCCTTTCTTTTTCATTGGATATTTGAGCAATTGGCTTCCTTTTACCCTGGCAAGGCGGATTGCAGAAAAAAAAGTGAAACGTCCGGAATTTCATTCCTCTGTCCGTTTGGGGGCTTGCTTGGCCGTTTATTGTTTCCAGTTTATTGTTTTCATTATGCTTGCGGTATTGATAGCTTGGATGTGGAAAAATGTATTGCCGATTGTAGTTTTGATGAGTACTCCCCTGTTTGGTTTTTTTGCGGTTCATTATCAAGACATTTACCAGCGATGGAATGAAGCGAGAAAAGCAAAAAGTCTACCTTCAGATACAAGGAAAGCATTGCTAAAGCATCGCTCAGAGCTATTGGAAGTTTTTAGAAGTGTAAAAGCTAGTCTCCCTTCTTAAGAAAGTTTTCTGGGCAGTGAATGGTGAGGGAGGAGACCAATTTTACTGCCTTGCTTATTCTGCCTGGTTGAGTAAGTCTTTGGGCAGCGACTTATTGGTTCGAGCACCCAATTCTTTGATCTTTTCAGCGCGTCCCACCAGGGTATCTCCAAATTTCCTAGAGTTGACCAATTTCCTCATGGCATCATCATAAGCAGTCTGAGCAGCGCCCAATTTGTTGCCTATCGACTGTAAGTCTTCCACAAAGTTGCAAAACTTATCGTAGAGGAGACCGCTCTGCTTGGCGATTTCCATAACACTACTTTTTTGTTTTTCCTGTTTCCAAATGTAAGCGACTGTACGCATGGTGGCCAAAAGGGTAGAAGTAGTGACGAGGACAATATTTTTGTCCAGAGCATCTAGGAAAATACGGGCATCATTTTGAACTGCCAGGTTAAAAGCCGGTTCGATTGGTACAAACAACAATAAATAGTCTGGCGTATTGATTTGATAGAGATGCTGATAGTTTTTATTACTTAGGTCTTTGATGTGTT
>JBCCSR010000947.1:0-3026 GCA_039199865.1 Bacteroidota bacterium | reverse complement strand
CTACAAAAGTTTTTTTGATGCACCCAACATTGCTGCCCTCACTACGCAGTTGGAACAAGCTACTTTTGTACCCATTCTTCCGGCAAAGTCAGCGGAGGCCTATCCGCTAAGTCCGGCACAACATCGGTTGTGGGTGCTCAGTCAATTGGAAGGAGGTTCTTTGGCTTACAACATGCCCGCAGCAGTGCAATTGAAAGGAAAGTTACGAATCCCTCTATTTGAAAAGGCATTGGCCGCTTCGATTGCCAGACACGAAATATTGCGGACCTCATTTAAAGTCAATGGGGAAGGACAAGTACAACAGTTCATCACTCCAGCCCATGCGATTCAATTTAAACTAGACCGCATAGATTTGAGCACTTCGGAACAGCCTGCTACTGAATTGGACAATTATTTGGCAACAGCTAATCAGTTTGAATTTGATCTTGAAAAAGCGCCTTTGCTCCATGCTTCTTTGCTCCAATTGGCAACAGATGAGTTCATTTGTTTTTTGACTTTACATCACCTCATTGCCGATGGTTGGTCGATTGAGTTATTGACGGCCGAAGTCATGCAACATTACAATACATTATTGCTAAACAAGCCACCTCATTTGGCTCCCTTGAAAAATCAGTATAAGGATTACGTAGTTTGGCTAAATGATCGATTGAGCAATGACGCATATCAATCCGCGCGAGCATACTGGTTGACCCAACTGGAGGGAACCTTACCAGTGCTCAACTTACCTGCCTTTCGTCCTCGTCCTACAATTCAAACCTATCGTGGAGCTTGTCAAACCAAACATTATGATGCTCAGTGGCTGAGTCAGCTAAAAAACTTTTCGGAGGCGCAGGAAGTCACTTTATTTATGCTGCTGCTGGCTGGCATCAATGCTTTATTTTATCGATATACCGAGCAAGAAGACATCCTACTCGGAACGCCCAGTGCCGGTAGAGATCATCCTGATTTGGAAGATCAAATGGGCTTGTATTTGAATACTCTGGCCATTCGGACTCGCTTTGCTGGCCACTGGACTTTTAGCCAATTATTGGCCAGTCAAAAAACGACCTTACTGGACGCTTACGAACATCAGCATTATCCCTTCGATTTGTTAATTGATCAATTGAATCTCAAGCGAGATACCAGTAGGTCAGCGCTATTTGATGTCTTGGTAGTCTTACAAAATCAGCAACAGCTCAACAATTTGAATACGGTTGGGCAATTTCAGGATTTAACGATTGACGAATATCCTTTTCACGATCAAACTGCCCAGTTTGATCTCAGCCTCATCTTTGTGGAACGAGATGGATTGGAATTGACCATTGAATTCAACACAGATATCTATGACCCTATTTTGATCGACCATCTATTTGGGCATTTGGAAAATCTATTGATGTCTGCCACGGAAAAGCCCCATCTAGCAATTGCCGACTTGCCCTATTTAGGTCCAACGGAGAAACATCGCTTGTTGGTAGACAATAACCAGACGGAAGTCGCTTTGGCTACCAACAAAAACGTAATAGAGCAGTTTCAAGAACGAGCATCGCTACAGCCGGAAGCGACTGCCTTGGTTTTTGGGCAAAGTAGCATGACCTATCGAGAATTGAATGAACAGGCCAATCAGATGGCTGATTTTTTATCCAAAAAACATCAGGTGGGGCGCCACGATTTGATCGGAGTGAGATTTGAACCTAGTTTTCCGATGATGGTGTCGGTTTTAGGTGTTTTAAAAGCTGGGGCGGCTTACGTTCCCATGGATAGCGCTCTACCGGAGGAACGCCTCGCATTCATCACCCAAGATATTGATGCCAAGGTGATACTTGATGCGGAAAAATATGCTCAATTTGAAAACGAACAAGAGCTGTACCGTAGGGACAATCGACCCATGGTCAATTCACCAGAGGATAGTATTTACGTTATTTATACCTCGGGAACCACTGGTCAACCGAAAGGTGTTGTGATCGAACACCGTAGTGTAAATAATCTGATCGATTGGTTTTCAAAACAATTTAATATTACTCCGGATACTCGGGCAGTTCATTTGACACCTCTGTTTTTTGATCCGAGTGTCGAAGATCTGTTCAGTACCTTAACCAGGGGAGGTCAACTGCATTTGTTGTCGAAAGATCATCTATTGGATTGGGTTCAATTGCGTCGATATTTGGAGCAGCACGGCATTACCATCCTTAACTACGTCCCTCAATTGCTCCACGAATTGTTAAGCAATCAAAGTAAAATCGCATCTATCCAACAGATCATTACCGGAGGAGAGGCGCTGCCCGAACACATTAAGAAAGCCCTGCTGGAGGCGGGTTATCGGCTTTTCAACAATTATGGTCCGACGGAAACTACCGTGGATGCACTTAGTGGGGAAATGGGAGCGCAGGAAGTCAATATTGGGTATCCCATTAACAATGTACAGGCATATATTTTGGATCATCAAAAGCAAGTGGTGCCGATTGGTGTAAAGGGCAGATTATACGTAGCGGGAGCTGGTGTGGCCAAGGCCTATCTCAATCGACCTGACTTGACTGAGGCGAAGTTTATTCCCAACCCATTTGTTCCTGGTAGCCGGATGTACGATACGGGAGATTTATGCAAATGGGGTCCGGAGGGAGCCATTTACTTTTTGGGAAGAAATGACCAACAAGTGAAGATCAGAGGCTACCGAATTGAGCTGGCAGCAATTGTCCAAACCATCTTGACTTACTCCGATGATTTGGCAGAGGCGATTGTTGTGGCCAAGAAAAAAGGAGAGGAAACCATCCTGGTAGCCTATTGTGTTGGCACGGTACCACTAGACAAATCGCAGCTCCGTTTTTTCCTTAAAACACAACTGCCCGATTACATGGTGCCTGCTTATTTTGTCGAATTGGATGGTATCCCCTTGACGGCAAATGGAAAAGTAGATGAAAAAGCCTTGCCCAATCCAGTGCAGAAAGACTTGGTTCAAGCCACTTATATTGGTCCACGGAATGAGGTAGAAAGTCAATTGCTTGCACTGTGGCAAGAAGTTTTAGGGATCACAGAGATTGGCGTAAAAGATG
>JBCCSR010000946.1:0-3026 GCA_039199865.1 Bacteroidota bacterium | reverse complement strand
ATTTTAGAACGAGGGCAAGCAATAAGGAGGAAGCATTTTAGATTGGAGCCTTCGCAAGGTCTGTTCAACTTTGGTAACAATTTTAATTTATAACAATACACTTTTTTTTTAGAAAACTCATTAAAGCATCAATCGAGATCCCATGGAAGTCATTATTCTTTTTTTATTCATTCTATTGATCACACTTTCGATTAACATTCAAAAAGCAAATCGAAAAAGGGCCAAAGTAGAAGCCGATTTTCAACTTTACCAATCGAAGGTGTCCCGTGATTTGGCCAAGTGTGAGGTGGATCTCCAACTGGAAAAGGAAGCGTTCCACCGTTACCGAACAGAAACGGAAGCATTACGAAAATACCTGCCGATAAAAGAGGTTGAACTTGCCGCTCAACGCATTCTTTCGGAAGCAGAAGAAGAACGTATACTGGCGAGTGAAGCAGCCAGACAAATCATGAAGGAAGCCAAACAAAGTGCCAGAGTACTTCAAACAAAAGCACAAGAAAATTTGGAAGTATCCCATCGTAATGCGATCAAAATAGAACATGATGCACTAAAAAAAGCAGTGGAAATAGCTGGCGAAGCCTGGAAGGCAAAAGGAAAAGCAGCACAATTCGAGGAAACCGCGAAAGCCATGAAAAACATCATCAAGGGGTACGGTGACGCCTATTTGATTCCGAATGAAACGTTGCTCGATGACTTGGCAGAGACCTACAATCATACACAAGCCGGTCGAGACCTAGCCAGTTTACGCTCGAGAATCAAATCAATGGTTCTCAATAATGAAGTCGCTGAGTGCGACTACGCCGAACCCATCCGTAGAACAACTGCAATTGAATTTGTAACAGATGCCTTCAATGGTAAGGTAGACTCCATTATGGCTAAAGTCAAACACAATAACTATGGTATCCTGTTACAAAAGTTGAAGGATGCCTTTCGAATCGTCAATCATAACGGGCAGGCTTTTAAAAATGCTAGAATCCAAACACCGTATTTTGACCTGATCAAAAAACAACTGGAATTGAGTGTAGTCGTTCATGAACTAAAGAAAAAAGATCAGGAGGAACAACGAAGAATCAGGGAAGAAATCAGAGAAGAAGAAAGGGTGCGAAGAGAATACGAAAAAGCCCTCAGGGAAGCGGAAAAAGAAGAGCGACTACTCGCCAAAGCATTGAAGCAAGCAGAGCAAAAACTAAAAAAAGCAGCCACCGAGGAAAAAGCAAAATACGAGGCACAGTTGAATAATTTGCTTGAAGAACTTAAAATTGCTCAAGAAAAAGGGCAACGCGCCATCTCAATGGCACAGCAAACCAAGCAGGGCCATGTCTACATTATTTCCAATATTGGCTCCTTTGGTGAAAATATATTTAAGATTGGCCTGACCAGAAGATTAAACCCTTTGGATAGAGTAAAAGAACTCGGCGATGCCTCCGTTCCTTTTTCATTTGATGTGCACGCCATGATCCATTCTGATGATGCGCCCAATTTGGAAAAGGCACTTCATCAGGCCTTTAAAGCCGAACAAGTCAACAAGGTAAACCCTCGAAAGGAATTTTTCCACCTTCCTCTCACCAGTATCAAAAATAAAGTCGCAGAACTGAACCTCAATCCTCACTGGACCATGAAGGCCGAGGCATTAGAATACAGAGAAAGTTTGCAACTGGCCCAACAACAAAATCAAGTGACAAGATAAAAATACACGATGGAAAAGTTAGTCAAAATTGTCTTCATCCTACTCTTGTTCATCTGTCTATTGGACATGCCTTATGGTTATTTCCAGTTGATTAGGTTTCTCGCTCTACTGGTATTTGGCTATCTAGGTTTTTTGGAATCCAAGCGCTCCAATCAAATCATGGCCTCCTTTTATTTTAGTATGGCCCTATTGTTTCAACCTTTTATCAAAGTTGCGCTGGGTAGGACCATTTGGAATATTGTTGATGTTCTCGTAGGGATGGTGTTGTTGATTTCCTTGTTTCACAAAGCAGAGCATCATGAAAAAAGTGAGGTGAGAAACAATAGTCATTCCAGCTAACAAATCAGTAATTGATACGTCAATCAAGTTGGATTAACATTCAGCAATCAAATATCTAAATAAAATGAGTAAAGTCTATTTCGGTAAAATTAGTCGGAAATTTCCCATGCAGTTTGAGGAAAATTATTATGCAGGTGGCGCCAGGACAAGCTCCTGGTATGGGCAGATAGATGTCGGAGATTATGTGTTTCCTATCTATCAAGGTAAAGTTGAAAAACTTTGGCGAGTAAAGTCTTTTAACAACACTCCTTCTCCCATTCGTTCTGATGGTCGCGTAAATTTTGATGTCGTCAAAGTCTACGATAAGCCCATCTCCGTTTCCACCCAGTTTATCCGATACAAGCATTTCCTACTCGATCTTAACCTACTCAATAAAAGTATGAAATCGACGGCTAGGGGGCAGGTTGGATTTTATCCCATACAACTCGCAGATAACTGCCCCTCCCCCGAAGCAATTGAATTTGAGGCATTGCGAAATGTCTACATTGCATTCGAAGGAAATTTTAATGCACTCCATTACCAAGAAGGCGATTTGAGAATACTCATCGATTCGCCAGACCACCTTAGGATCAAAGCAATACAGATTTATCAGTCTGCCCATTTTGCCCAGTACTCTCCGTTGAATGAACTTTATCTTGCTAAAAATCCAAGTGAGCAAAGATATAATTTGACCAAGCTACTGGAGTTTTCTATCAAAGACTTGGCAACAAATAAGGAAAAGTACAGTTTCACAGATCTAAAAGTACTCTACTTGCCAAAAGCTGACTTCAAGATGCCGAATTGAAAGGCACAAAAAGTAATTTCCATGTTCTCCGAACTTTCTTAGGAAGCAAATCTGTTGATGGGTATTTTAGTCAATTCTAAGTCTCCAATATTATTGTAAAAATTGATCGATCGTTAGGACGTTTGTTTTCAGTAATGACGTCTGTCGTCTGTGAATAAAGATGCTGACAAACTTTTTTTTACACATTTCAGGTAGATCATTCATATGAATTAGAAT
>JBCCSR010000945.1:0-3026 GCA_039199865.1 Bacteroidota bacterium | reverse complement strand
CGATGGATCATATGTGTCGTATTATTATTTTTAAACGTTGCTTTTCTCATAAAACCAGGCAAAAATAGGGATAGGAGTCGAAATATTGTCTATTTCATCCTCAATTATTTGATTCATGGTTCAAGGCAATTATTCCAATCTTGTTTGAACAAATTGGGAGCCCATGAAATGAAGTAGGGCAAGAGCATGACCCTTGTTCTACTATTACATTTCGCTACTCAAAATAACGTGCTTGTACCGGAAATTTATTCTGATTTTTACATTCAAGCCCATATTCTTGCGTATTACGCTTTAAATCAGGCAGTTGAAAAGAGTAGAATAGTTACTGTTTACCCCAAAATGGGCTATTTTTTCAACAGAAACCTTTAATTGGAGGCGTATAATTTATCTCATCCGTACAGTTTTTAGTAAGCACACTAGAAATACGCAAAAACCATGCACTTTAGTACATGAAGGTACACTTAATTCCCGTATCTCGAGCAATTGCTAAACCCTTAAATTTATGCTTTGTCACTTATTTTGCCTTTTACCACAACCTGGCGAATCAAATCATCTCCAAATGCATAGGGAAGGTAGGCCACTGACGGAATGGGGTCGGTGAGGAAAAGGCTAGCTATTTTCCCACGGGCAATACGGCCATAATCATTGGCCAACTCCATCGCAAAGGCACCGTTGATGGTGGCGGCATTGATGGCCTCTTCGGGCAACATTTTCATTTTAATACAAGCTAGTGAAAGCACGAAAGCCATTCGTCCCGAAGGGGTTGTCCCGGGATTGTAATCACTGGCAAGGGCCAGCGCAACTCCGGCATCGATCAGTTGGCGGGCTGGGGGATAATGGTCACAAAGGAAGAAGGGAGCACTAGGCAAGAGCGTAGCAATGGTATCGGATTGCTGCAAACAGGCCATTTCCTCCTCGTTGACCACTTCCAAGTGATCAACAGAAAGGGCATCGTATTTTATGGCTGCTTGAATTCCCCCCATACAGTTGAACTGGTTGGTGTGGATTTTGGCTTTCAAGCCATATTTTTGGCCTGCTTCCATGATCATTTCCGCTTCTGCTACACTGTAAAAGCCTTTTTCGCAAAAGACATCGACGTAATCGGCCAGGCCTTCATCCGCAATCTGGGGAAGCATTTTTTTCAAAAGCAAATCGAGATAAACTGGTCGCTTGTCTCGATGCGCTAAAGGCATTGCATGGGCTCCTAAAAAAGTGGCTTTGATGGCCAAATCAGATTTTTCTTTCAATTGTTTGATCACGCGAAGCATTTTCAATTCACTTTCATAGGTCAAGCCATAACCACTTTTGATTTCCAGGGCACCAGTACCGTAAGCACGTACTTTCTGTAGTCTCTTCCAGGCTTGCTCAAACAATTGTTCTTCTGGCATCTCTCTCAACTTTTTGGCAGAATTGAGGATGCCTCCACCTTTTGCCGCAATTTCTGCATAGGAGCGTCCTTCGATCCGATAGACGAATTCGCTTTCCCGACTAGCCGCAAAAACGAGGTGACTATGGGAATCGCACCAGGCAGGACCAACCATTCCCCCTTGAACATCAATAATTTGATCGGCTCTTTCCGGGCAGGTATCCATATGGCCAAAATCGGCAATACGTTCGTCCTCGATCAATAGCCAGGCCTGTTGAAGCGTAGGGAGCTGACGGAGTGCATCGGCTCTCAAGGGGGCAGTGGTAGCCGTAGTTTCTTGATCGATACCGATAAGCTGAGCAATATTTCGGAGGAGTAAGGAAGCCATAGTTTGTTAGATCTTATTTGGGCCAAAAGTACTGTAAAAAAAATAGTCCTCACAGCATTTTCTGTGAGGACTATCCAGCCTATGCTTAGTGATCCTACGATTAAATGGTCGACAGATCTTTGATCATTGCTTCGGGAAGGCCATTTTCCAAAACATAGGCCTTGAAATGGTCTGCCTGCTCTCGGTCTTCGAATTCTCCTAACAGTACTTTGTAGACGGGTTGTTGGTTGCGTTTGATGATGTGAACGATAATGGGTTCGTTGAAACGACCCTCCAAGCTGGCCACCTCTCTCAATACATTGCTGTATTCTAGGAAAGCACCAATCTGGACGGAAAAGCCTTTGGAAGCCTGCCGCGATACTTTGAAGCGATACAAACCTTCGTTGGTGATGACATCGGGGGAAGCTGAGCTGGGGCGATTGATTTCCTGATTGGACTGACTTTGCACTTGGTTGATCCTAGGTTTGGGAGCGTTAGGTATTGGCTTTTCTACTTTTGGTCTGGTCGGTTTGCTGACCTTGGGTTTGGCCGGGGCGCTGGCAATGGGCTTTTGCTTGACTTTGTGATGTCCCTGAGCCGGCCGAATCTGTTCTTTTTGTTGCTTGGACGGAGAAGGGGGAGCATATGCTTGTGGGCCACCGGGAAGCGCAATACGATTGGAGGGCGTATTGTGTTTTTGTAAAACCTTTAGCATACGGGATGGAGAAAGGGATTCTTGGTATTGCTCCAATAGTTCTCCTTTTGAATTGAAAATAAGGATAGAAGGTAAAATTTTGATATCGTAGATTTGCTTATAGGCATAGCCATCAAAATCATCAATATCTATTTTTACCGCAACATAATTTTCGGCCATATAATCACTGACTTCAGCATTGGCAAAGGTGGTTTCTTCCATCCATTTACAAGGCATACACCAACTGGCGACGAAGTCGACCAGGTAGAGTTTTCCTTCTTTTGCTGCAATATTTTTGGCAGAGGACAAACTGCCTTTAGGGAATTTTGCGGTGTTAGTACGAGAGGCATAAAGTATTAAAAGCGGCCCTAGGCACAGCAAAACCATCCAATACTTGATGCGGTATTTCATTGTAAAAAGTATTTTGTTAAAAATGTAGTTTTAGTTTAGAATTGGTGTTTATAGTTTGATATTGTGTTTATAACGCATTAAGCACAGTACAAATATGATACCACATATTAAAAAAATACTTTATTTAACGTTTTAGCGAAAATCGTCCTTGCTCTTAAAACTATCCGACATTTTTTATACCTTGCTGG
>JBCCSR010000944.1:0-3028 GCA_039199865.1 Bacteroidota bacterium | reverse complement strand
TTGACTTTATCAATGTACGTTACGCTCCGATTGACCAGTAAAAGATTCCCTGGAAATTATTGGATTAAAGGTCTATTTTACCTTTGATTTTTGGCCAGCTGTTGCTTGCCTGGGCTTGAACTGACCGGAGAATACCTGCCAGGTGAGTGACTGAAAGTCTTTACAGGGGGGCGCAATTGGGCAAGCTACTTTTGAATGGAGGTCACAAAAGAGCTAGCTCTCTTGGTCATGTCAATATCGAGAATAAAAGTGTATCTTTTCGAGCAAATGCGATAGGTATGAATTCGAATGCGCTATTTGAGGGATTATTTAAAGAAGCAACATTAGGGATTTTTGTTGTTGATCGACAAGGAAGCATCGTCAACGTCAATCCTTTGGCCTATCAATTGTTTGGATACCAAGCGGGAGAATTGATTGGACAAACAATTGATCAATTGGTGCCCGAGCGCTTTCGTATCCAGCACATGGCGCACCGAGCAGTTTACGCTCATCAGGCACAACCTCGCTTGATGGGAGCGGGTAGAGACCTATTTGGCGTACGCAAGGATGGAACTGAGTTTTCGATTGAGATCAGTCTAAGTATGGCTACTTTGGCCGACCAGCAATATGTTTTCGCCTTCGTTAGCGATATTTCTGAACGCGTGAAAACGCAAAACAACCTTTCCGAGAGCCAATCTAGACTGAAAGCCATTATCAATACTGCGGTAGATGGAATCATTACCATTTCGAGAAGAGGTATTGTCGAAAGCATCAACTCGGCTGCGGCCAAATTGTTTGGATATGCAGCCGAGGAAGTCATTGGTCAAAATGTAAAAATGTTGATGCCGCAGCGAGATAAAGATCAACATGACGAATACCTCGACAACTATCACCGCAGTGGAGAGCGAAAAATCATTGGGATTGGTCGAGAGGTACTGGGTTTGAAAAAAGATGGTACCACGTTTCCCTTTCAACTGAGCGTAAGCGAAACTCAGCTGAAAGATCGAACGATCTACACGGGAATCCTACACGATTTGACCGAACAAAAAGCTGCGGAAGAAAAGGCCAAAATGTTTTTGGATTTGGCGGGCAACATCATTTTAGTAGTGAATCAGGATGAAACCATTGGTTTGATCAATCGGGAAGGTGTTCAGATTTTGGGCTACCGTGATGAACGGGAAATTTTAGGGAAAAATTGGTTTGATCATTTTATTCCTTCGGCCGAAAGACCAAGCGTACGCAAAGTATTTTACGGCCTGACCCATCGGAAGTCTGCCCAAGTAGAGCATTACGAAAATTACATTGTTGATCGACATGGCCAACGCCTTTTGATCAAATGGTTCAACCGATTGTTGCTGGATGATGCGGGGAATCCCATCGGAACGATTAGCGCGGGAGTAGACATTACCAAACAACGAGATGCGGAAAATAAGTTGAGCCAATATACGGAGGACTTGGAAAATCGAGTAGCGGAGAGAACAAAAGAACTGGCGGATATTGCCAAGCAATTGCGCGAAGCGCTAAAAAAGGAGCAAGAATTGGGGGAACTCAAATCGAGGTTTGTTGCCATGGCCTCCCATGAATTTCGTACGCCGCTAAGTTCCATCCTTTCCTCCGCTGAGCTGATCGAACAATACACGGCCACCGAACAACAAGGCAAACGAGAGCGACACGTCAAGCGCATTGCGTCCTCCGTACAAAATTTAATTGCTGTTCTAAATGATTTTTTGTCTTTAGAAAAACTGGAATCCAATAAGGTGCGATACGAACCCTGCCTTATCGACCTCAATGAATTTACCGAGGAATTGTTGGAGGAAATCAATTTGTTGACCAGGAAGGAACAACACATTTACGTGAAGAAGCGATCTTCTGATCAAATGTTAACTGATCCTTATTTACTGAAAAATATCTTGATCAATTTATTGTCCAATGCCATCAAATACTCTCCGGGAGGAGAATCGGTAGAATTGGTATTTGAGGCATTGCCGTCAAGCAATTTGATTAAAGTGGTTGACCACGGAATAGGGATTCCGGAGAATGATCAGAAGTACCTGTTTACTAGATTTTTTCGCTCTTCAAATGTGACCAATATCAAGGGGACCGGTTTGGGACTGACCATTGTCAAGCGCTATCTCAATATGATGGGAGGAAGCATTCGCTTCGAAAGTGAGGAAGGGAAAGGTACGACTTTTATCTTAGATATTCCCAAACCCAAGGACGACCATGAAGGCTAATCATTTGTGGTCTCCGTGGTGATGTCTTAGCGGGGTAAGGCGATAAGTTGTTGCTCTAAGCTGTTTTGATTGGCTATGGAAAAACTTCGTTTCTCTGGAGGAAACGAAGTTTGAAGTGGTGGGGTAAATTGGTTGAAAGAGGATATCAATGGCTTGGACAAAACGGTCTTGTAGTCAATTAACTCACCATTGAGGGTTGTTGATAGACGCGATTGATCAAGTCAAAAGTAGTGACCATTCCGATTAGGTATTCCTGCTCGTCAACAATGGGGATGGCGTGAAATAGGTTTTCTCGAAAGAGGTCTGCTGCCATCGATGCCGGATCATCCGGGTGGAGGCGGGCAACGTTTTTGGTCATGACATTTTCAGCAAGTAGAGAAGAGAAAAATCTTTTGTTTTTAAAAGCATACAATTCTTCACGGAAAAAACATAGTGGTTCGAAAAGAGAGCGATAATCCGATTTACTGATGATGCCAACCAATTGACCATCCTTCACTACCGGAAGATGATGGAAGTCATGGGTTTTAAAAATTCTATCGACCACCGTAAACAGATCATGGGGATGAACCGTGATCAAATCTGTAGTCATAATGTCTGAAAGTTTGATGTGATGATGCATTAGATTTTATTTTGCAATTCAAAAATAGACGGATCCTCAAGCTACTTTTTTATGTACTATGGAGGTCGCGAAAGCATATCGGATCAAATCTGCTACACTGAGCAATCCAACTAATGCTCCGTTTTTTGCGATTGGAATAGCGTCGAACTGATGGGCTAGAATTAGCTTGGCTGCCTGGCCAATAGAATGATCTGGA
>JBCCSR010000943.1:0-3031 GCA_039199865.1 Bacteroidota bacterium | reverse complement strand
CGTTGGGGTACACGAGCACTCCACTCCCTTTTTGCAATACCTCGACCGACTTTCCTTGGCCCTGGGAGTAAAGGTAGAAATCATTGAAAAATTCACTTACGACGAGTCCCTAAAAATCCGTAGAAATCAATCTGAAGAGTTGATCTTGTCCAACAAGGTCGCGCAAAATCTATTTGTCCAAATCTAGCTGCCCAGTTTACAAAGGGAGCTATAAAAAAATACTTATGAAAAATTTAGGCTTATTGCTATTGTTTTGTTGCATTTCCATATTTGCCGAAGCACAAGAAAAACCCAGAGTAGCCGTAACAGCTTCCATGATCTGGGATATGACCAAAATCATTGCCGGCGATCATGCTCAAGTCGACTGTATCGTTCCCATCGGAAGTGATCCACATACTTTCGAACCCACACCAGATGATGCGCGGGAAGTCGCCAAGGCGAATCTCATCATAAAAAATGGCCTCACCTTCGAAGGCTGGCTGGACGAACTCATTAACAATTCTGGTACCAAAGCGGAGGTCGTTACCGTCACCGATGATATCCCCGCAATTACCAGTCTGACCTATCATGATGCCGCCGATCCACATGCCTGGATGGACGTGAGCTTTGCTCAGATCTACATCAAAAACATCAAAGATGCCTTAGTGAAATTGCTTCCCGAACACAGTGCCGACTTTGAAAAAAATTATCAGAAGTACAAGGAGGAGCTGATGGAATTGGATCGCTACATCATGCAAGCCATTCAGAGCATTCCAAAATCCAGAAGAATCCTCATCACCTCTCACGATGCATTTCAGTATTACGGACGTCGCTATGGCATCCGTTTAGAAGCCATCATGGGGGTGTCTACCGATGCCGAAGCCCAAACCTCCGATATTCTTCGACTGAACAAAATCATTCGAGAATCCAAAATCCCCGCCGTCTTTGTCGAAAGTACCATCAATCCAAAGCTGTTGGAACGCTTGGCTAAGGATCACAAAATCAAAGTAGGGGGAGAACTGTTTGCGGATTCAATCGGTGGTAAAAATAGCAAAGCGCCAACTTACGTAGCGATGATGCGCCACAATACCGACGTTATCGTCAATGCCCTAAAAGAAGAAGTGGAGGGGGCAGACAACAAGGCCCAAGAAGAAGAAAAGTCTAACAGCAACTGGTTTTTCATTGGATTGATTGCCGCCTTGTTTATTGGAGGATTTATTTTAGTAGCTAAGAAAATGAATGGACCATCATGACGACGACTACCACCATTGCGATTAAAGGCTTATCGGTCTCTTACGAGCGAAAAAGAGTGCTGAGTAATATCTTTTTGGAAACAGAAGCGGGGAAAGTGTATGGCGTCGTTGGCCCCAATGGTGCTGGAAAATCTACTTTATTTAAAGCAATTCTGGGCTTAATCGACATCAACAACGGAACCATCCTAGTCAATGGACGAAGCATCAAAGAAGAGCGGAAAAGAGTCGTCTACGTTCCTCAAAAAAACAATGTCGACTGGAATTTTCCAGCTACGGTCTACGATATTGTTTTGATGGGCAGGTATCCCTACAAAGGGATTTTACAACGCATCAATGCAGAAGACAAAGCCATTACCCTCAATGCTTTGGAAGAGGTCGGCATGGTACAATTTAAGGACAGACAAATCGGTGAGCTATCTGGAGGACAACAGCAAAGGGTATTCTTAGCCCGAGCGCTTTGCCAACAAGCAGATATTTTTTTACTCGATGAGCCTTTCGTTGGAGTAGACATTATGACGGAAGAAAAGATCATTCAGATTCTCAAAAGACTGGCATCAGAAAGCAAAACACTCCTAGTGGTTCATCATGATCTGGCGAGTGTCGAAAAATATTTTGATAAAGTCATTTTGCTCAATCAAAGGCTCATCGCTTTCGGAGATACTTCGACCACCTTCACCAATGAGAATATCGCCAAAGCCTACGGCGGGCAGCTTACGATCTTACACAAGGCGGGAATGGTAGACGATTGATGCGCTCTAGATGGCTTCATTGCTCAATCTTCCCCACTTGGCGCTTTTGAGGTCTTTCCGAGAAGCCAGTTGAGTCCGAAACGAGCATTGGTATTTTCTGTGCCGTAAGGCCGTACTGCGGCGAAAACGTTATCCGTAACCGCAAAAAGCTGAATGGGGCCAAGCTTAAGCCTAGCATTCAAACCTAAATTATCCAAAGCTTCATAGCGATAGGCATAGCTAGCCCCAACAGAGAGCAATCGATTGACCCGCAGGTCTGCATTCAAAGCAAAAGCACTGTTTTGCTCGCCGAGATAAAACTCTGCCAAATACAAAGCGCCCAGGCGCAATCGCTCATTGACTTGGTACTGGGCACTCAGGTACATTCTTGCGGGTAAGGTACTGCTGTATTCCGTGGGGTTCTGTTGAAAATTGAATAGGTTATTGAAATCAATGGTATCGATATTATTGCTAAACGAAGCCACTTCACCACGCAATACAGATGGAAAATCAATTTCGACTCCTTCGAAACTTTCCGCTCCATCACTCACATAGGCCGTAGCATTTTCCTTCCAATTGATTTTTCCCACATCAATAATACTTGCCGAGACTTGTAATTGATCAGAAACTTTCCAATCGATACCCAAATCAAAAGCGAAGCCATTATTACTGGTAAACAATTCATCCAGACCATAATTTTCTGGATAGCTTAGATCGAAGAAAGAGGTATCTGTGTAATTGATGAAATCCGTTGCCCTCAACTGATAATCACTATCAATACTGATTTGGTAAATGTCATCATCGGTAAAGAGACGAATCGAAGAATTGTCACCGGTTGAAATGTTACCAATTCCGGTAAGGTATTTGACCCTGGCACCTACACTAATTTTATCGTTGATTGAATAAGCCAAGCCCAGACCGAATTCATTATAGGCATCTTGCTGAATTCGAGGTCCAAATTCGATGACTTCTCCCGCAAACTGAGCATTGCCCTCTCCTAGCAGTCGAACATAATTGTCGGAATATCGAAAATCCGTATTAAACTTGGTGGCATGGTTTAGGCTGAGTCCT
>JBCCSR010000942.1:0-3035 GCA_039199865.1 Bacteroidota bacterium | reverse complement strand
CTACCACAAAGCATCGCTATGATTTTTGGGATCGACATCTTCCAATCAATGGAAGTTAACGTTTGATGATTGGTAGTAAATCGGCGATGTTTCCAACAAAGTTATTGGATACTAAAATTGAGTTTTTAGCAATAAAAATTTGATTGCCCTTAATCTCATCAATTTCATTTAAGTTAACCAAATAAGATTTATTCACCCTAAACAAATTAGGTTGATTGCACTTTTCCGAAAACTGTTTCAAATTGAGAGAAAGAACAAATTTCTCTTTCTGTTTGGTATGAATTTCGATAAATGAACCCGCTCCTTTGATCCACAATATATCTGCTATGTTCACCTTGACATAGGTGTTTTTCTTTCTGAGAAAAAGGATTTCCTTTTTTTCGTACCATTCTTCATATCCACTTGTACGTTTGGCTATGCCCGCAAAGGTATAATCTATTGCCACTCGAACTCTGTTGGAATCATATGGCTTGGGCAAATAATAGGCGTGATCTGTTTTTTGGACCTTTTTTAAGGTGTCCAAATCCGTGAATGCAGTTAAATAAATCACGGGGATATCAAACAGCTTATTGATCATCTCGGTCGTCTCAATCCCATCGAGTTGGCCCGCCAGATTGATATCCATAAAAATTAAGTCGGGAGCTACTTTTTTAACCGCAACCAATGCTTCACTACCAGTTCGAAAGACGCCAACCACATGGTAACCTAAGGCGATTAAATCTGCCTTTAAACTTTCCGCAAATACAACTTTATCTTCTACAATCAGTACTTTGACTAAATCCATTGACTCATTATTTTGGAAAAACCAATTCGAAACGTACACCTGGCACATTTTCAATTTTAAACACCCCATTTAGTTCCTGACTCAACATCTCTACGACTTTCATTCCAAAAGATTTACCTTTCAATTCATCAAAATTAGTGGGTAGTCCCTCTCCATCATCTTCTACAACTAGGGTGATCTGCTCCCCTTGTTTCCATTTCAGGCTAATCTTTCCCTCTTGTTTTTTCAGGAAATTGTGCCGATAAAAATTAGTCATCAATTCATTGACAATCAATCCTACCGGCAAAGCCCTGTCCATATCCAAATCAAAATCATCGATTTCCAAGTCTAGTTCAACAATTTCTTGTGGATCAAAACTTCTCACCAACTTCCTGATAAGATCCACGAGATAAGCCCTCATATTAATGTTGAGTGATTGATTGGGTTGATAGTAAAATTTCTGATGCAAAAGATTCAGTGCATCAACCCTTTGCTGCCCCTCCCGAATGGCCTCAATGGACTGACCATCCGCAAGGGATTTCAATTGGAGGTTTAGCAAAGACGAAACATAGTGTAGACTATCTTTTACTCGATGATTCAATTCCTTGATCAAAAACAAAACCTGGCTATTTTTTAATTCCAACTCTGAATTTTTGGACTCTACCTGGCTATTTTTCCAGGCCAGCTCATCATTAAGTCGTTTTTTAATTTGATTTCGATTGTAAAGCACCAAGGCGATCACGATACTAAACAAAAAGCCAATCCCAGTTAGCATCATGTTTGACTTTTGTTGTTGAATGATGGTCGTATTCAATGCCTCACTATCTCTCAGGTGCTCAATTTCAATTGCCTTCTTCTCTGACTCATGCTTGATATCAAGTTCACTAATGACCCTTGTTTTCTCTACCTCGTAAAAGGAATCCAAGTGATCAATCATATGGTAATACTTGGTCAACACTTCCTCCCCTGCATTAACCGCAATTTCATAGGCAATTGTATACTTGTCTAAATATTCGTCTTTTAATACCTCGCTGGAATCGTAAATTTGATGTGCCTCATCTAGGTATTGCTTCATCTTGGCATATCTTTTCGTCTCCAGATAGAGGGAAGTTAATTGTTTGAGTACTTGTAGGTGGCGAAACTCATCCCCCCCATTTTTAGCCAATTCGTAGGCCATGTGCGCTTCTTCTAGGGCCCGCTTAAAGTCTTTCTTTACGCTGTGCAAACTACTCAGACCAAGATGTGATTGCACCAATTGATCTGGGTCGGTCTGATTTTCCTTGATGGCTGCCTCAAAAAAATAGAAAGCAGAATCTAGCATGTGGTATTCCTTATAACAAGCCCCCATCAAATTGTAAGTTTCAACAATGTGAATTGTACCTGAAGCAGTAAAGCTATAAGTTTTGTAAGCATACCGCATGGCTTTTTGGTAGTTGCCCAGTTCGTAGTATATCTTTGTTAGATTATGGTACATTTCCATGATCTTCACTTCATCTACCGCGATCCCCTCCGTATCCAGTTGCTCTACTTGATCTTCGGCAACTAAAAAATATTCCAATGCTTTTGCACTGTTTCTAGACATTTCTACTGTTCCAAGACTACCATAAATAATGGGAATGCTTTGAGGAAATGCCGCAGTATCAATGGTATTAAACGCCCTTAAATAATGATCGATGGCCCCTTCTTTATCATTCAGGTTATTTAATGCCAATCCATAATTTAGATAAATCTTCAGACGTTCCATTTCCGGCAATTGAACATCCTCGGCATCTACTGCTTTTTGAAAATAATACCGTGCACTATCCAATTGATTGGTATAAAAGTAAGTGACGCCAAGTCCATTATTGGCCTTTACTTCAAAAATGGGTAAACCATACTTTTTTGACTGCTCAATGATAAACTTCAATGATGTTCTAGACGAGGTGATATCTACTGCCAATTGGTATCTCGCCATATTAAAATGATGCCACAATCGTAGTGAATCATTTTCTTCTTGGACAATCAACTGTTTGAAACTATCGATCACCGCATTTTGACCCAACAGCCCAAGCGCAAATAAGGTCAACAGACCAGTACAATACAACCATTTTTTAATCTTCATCGCTAATTAATTTTTGGAAAAGCATAGGTACGCTCATTCAAAAATATTACAAAAAATTACAATTCATAAAAAATCAACAAAATAATTACTCCTCCAATCAAATACGAGGAGAGATACTGTAGCTGATGTTTTTCTCGACAGACTCCACAAATGGGAGATGAAAAAAGAAGT
>JBCCSR010000941.1:0-3038 GCA_039199865.1 Bacteroidota bacterium | reverse complement strand
TCCCGATTCAATGCATTTATTGGCCACCCTCAATGTCTTCTCTGGTTTCGTATCTGTCGACTTGAATGCTTCATAAATATCTTGGGTAATCTTAAGGGGTTCGGCCAAAATATCCATCTCTTCCTCCTCATTTCGAACGCCAATCAATAAAGAACCTTTGGAGAATTTTGCACTAGGGCAGGTTCGACTTTGCTTGTCTTTCATTGGTCAAGTTTTAGTCTTTAAGTCAAGATCAAAGGTATACGGAGAAGGAAAAAGCCCATTTCTATATACCTTTGCAGGAGGGCCTAAAAGGAATTAATGCACTCAACTTACCCAATCGGTCATCTCAATTCCCTGACCAGCAGATTAACTGGAATCCCTTAATCTGGCAACATCCCTTGCGTTTGTCCGTGATTACCAAGGTCAATTCCACCTTTGAGTTTTCTGAGTTCCTGCTCGCGTATGGCTTGTTTCTTCAAAGCATCCATCGCTTTTTTGATGATCAGTTGCTCTTTCAAATCCTTTTTCATTTTCAAAGATTTTAAAGTTTATCCCTCTTTTGTTTAAGGTAGCTTCGGGAATAACTACTCAATAAGACCTAGAATGGGCCATCCTACTCAGTGGAGTAAGCAAGCCTTTATTTTTTATTCCAGAGGTAGTGTATGTGGATTTCGTACTGTCTTTCAATCCTTTACATCCTTTACATCGCGTGTGCTCCTTGGAAAGCATATACAAGCGCAATGTTGAACACGATAGGTTGCGTCGAGTGCTGTTTTGACCAGCAAGAGTTGATATTAATGTTATCAATGATAACAAAAAATTGGCGAACAAACAAAAAACCCAACAATAAATTTACTTTTATCAAATTTTTCGTTTATTCCTTCTGACATCTTAGGAAGTACATTTTTTCACCGAAAAGGCTTTGATCAGCAGTATGGATCAGCAGTATGGACTTGGCCTTGTTTTTGATTCCAGAAAGAGATGGATTGATTAAAAATACGCTCAATGTCTGCAATGGGCTTTCCCTCTTCAATTACACAAGCTACGGACATCTATATCTCATACAACGATGATGTATTTCCAAGATATTGCCTTCGAGAAAAGTAAAGATCATGAGGATAAATATAGCCTTTACCAGTCTTGTATCAATTGGGCGTTAATTGCGCTTTCTACGCTCTACCTTATCGGGCATCCTCTCCACCAGACGATCTCCTCAACCGCGTCTCAACGACACAAGGTCAACCCAGCCAGTCATACGATGGCGAAAATCCCTTCAAATAATGGTTCGTTGGCGCTAATGGTAGATACTGATGGAGATTTTATTGATGATGAGCAAGACCTCGATGATGACAATGATGGCATTCCTGATTTTATTGAATCGGGACTAACCACTATTTGTCCTGAGATAGGAAGTCCCAGCTTTCCAGCTTATGATTATACCAATTGTAGCAGCATTACAGGTGGGAGACTCTTTTCCAATATCGGTAGTTTCAACGGAATAGCCATTGATATGCAGATCACCAATCTGACCACTGGAACGGTTAGCTGTGGACTTAGCGGCTTAAATGGCTGCAATGCTGGCGACAATGGATTTACTTTTTTCAATACCACTAATGCCGCTACCGTAGATATTGGCTTTTATGAAAATGGAACCACCAATCCTATTTCTGTCAACTGGGCTATTTTTCTTGACGATTTGGATGCTGTTGAAGGGATTGCTTTGGACAGCGCCTACTTGTTTTCCTATGTGCTCAACACCAATAATGGGACTGTCGTCACCTATAATGGCAACAGAATTGATTTCGATAGCAATAGCAATCTCAGTGATGAAGATGAACTGCTTTTGTATCTCGTCAACGTTCAAATGCTTAGTCTAGAGTTTACCCACAACCCTGCAGCGGTCAGAGATGTTTGCATGGCCAGTGCTCCGGGGATTATGCCTTCCAACTCTAATTGTGTACTCGAAAAAATTATTGGTATTGATACCGATAATGACGGCATCCCTAACCACTTGGATTTAGACAGTGATAATGATGGAATTCTCGATATCGATGAGGCAGGTCACTCTGCCGATGATGCCGATAATGATGGACGAATTGATGGGCTTCCCGCAGCTTTTGGAAGCAACGGACTTTTTGATCTTTTGGAAACGAGTGCCGACAGCGATACCATCAACTACAATGTGGCCAACAGTGAAACCACTCCCGACAATGATTACGATCCCTACGACTTAGATGCAGACGGAGATGGATGTTTTGACAGCATCGAAGAGCAGGTCGGAGATCCCGACAGGGACGGTATTGCGGGTACGGGTAGTCCTTCCGTTTTTCCGAATGGCTTGGTAAATGCCATCACATACAGTGCTCCTTCACTCCATTATTGGCAAAATCCGAGTATTTTAGGATGCAATGAAATTTGTGGTGATTCCATGGACAACGATGGAGATGGCAATGCCGATTGTCTAGATGTAGAATGTTGTTGCCCACAAGCCCCAAGCATCACAAAATAGGCTGTTTCCCTGTCTATCACGCTCCAATATCCTCATTCCACAGCTCTGGCCGATCCCGAATAAAATCCTTCATCAGTTGAATGCATTGCTGATCTTTACTACTTCTACTGCGACCCCTTTGCTGCGCAATAAGTCTTCGGCTCCCATGAAGGTGATGTTTTCTCCTACTACTACTTTCGGTATGCCATAGAGTAAAATGGCCCCCGAACACATCGGACAAGGGGAAAGGGTCGTATAGATCGTACACTCGCGGTATACCTTGGCAGATTGACGACCTGCATTTTCTAAAGCATCCATTTCACCGTGCAAAACGACACTACCCTGTTGCACTCGCCGATTGTGGCCTCGACCAATAATTTTACCTTGATGTACCAAAACACTTCCGATAGGAATGCCTCCTTCCGATAATCCTAGTTGCGCTTCTTCGATAGCAGCTTTTAAAAATGGGTCCATAGCAAAGTTTGTTTTTGACTTCAATGGATTTTATTACGAATCGTTTGATAGAGGAGGAAAATGGGCTGCTTTGTTGCGAATCAATGAACACGTG
>JBCCSR010000940.1:0-3038 GCA_039199865.1 Bacteroidota bacterium | reverse complement strand
CTCGGAGACTGGACGGATCGGTTTGTACGTTGCACCCTCAGATCCCAACGTTGTTTATGCCAGTTATACCACCAATCGAATTACCAATGTCTTTGATGGACTCTACAAAAGTACAGACGCAGGGGACAGTTGGGCTCTGGTCAGTAATGATGAAATTGATGATGTCAATGCCTCCTTTGGCTGGTTTTTTGGCAATCTAAGGGTAAGTCCCAATAATCCGGACGACGTGTTTGTCCTTGGGCAAATCATGTATCGATCCAATAATGGAGGGACTTCATTTAATGAAATTGCACAAAGTGTTCACGTTGATTTTCATGCCTTAGAGGTCCATCCACTGGATCCAAACTTGATTGTACTGGGTTGTGATGGTGGAGTTTATATTTCTAATGATGGAGGTTCCGATTGGACGCACGCCAATACTATTCCTATTACGCAGTTTTACACTTGCGAGGTGGATGAAAGTCTGCCCAATCGGTATTATGGTGGTACTCAGGATAATGGCACCAATCGAACTTTAACGGGAAGTGTCAATGATTGGGAACGAATTTTTGGAGGAGATGGATTTTATGTCAATGTAGATCCTCAGAATAATGATTTTGTGTATGTCGAGTTCCAGTGGGGAAATCTTTTTAGATCAACCGATGGTGGAGAAAATTTCGAATGGGCACTTGATGGGATTGATCAAGATGATCGAACCAATTGGAATACCCCGGTAGTTTTAGATCGAAATGAGCCTTCTCGGGTATTTTATGGATCGAATCGATTGTATGCTTCTTTTGATCGTGCGGTATCTTGGTTTCCAATTAGTGGGGATTTGACGAATGGTGAACATCCAAGTGGTAGTCAATCTTTCGGTACCATTACCACCATTGCGGTAGCTCCTTCAGACGGGCAAGTCATCTATGTGGGCACGGATGATGGCAATGTGCAAGTTACTACCAACTTCGGAACGACTTGGACCAACGTATCTGCCAGTTTACCCAATCGCTACGTTACCCGAGTAGCCGTTGACCCAACGGATGAACAAATTGCTTACGTGACTTTATCTGGTTATCGATTTGTAGATTACCAGCCACATATTCTGAGAACTACTGACGGTGGACAAAACTGGGAAGACATTTCAAGTAACCTTCCAGAGATTCCAATCAATGATGTCATTGTTGATCCCGACTCGGAAAATACCCTCTATGTTGCCAATGATTTGGGGGTATGGGTGACTTTTGACTTGGGTGCTAGCTGGGCAATTTTGGGCAATAACTTGCCGCTAGTTGTCGTCAATGATCTACGTTTGCATCAGCCAAGCAGAACGCTGGTTGCAGGCACCTTTGGTCGATCGATGTTTGCTTATGATTTATCGGAGTTGACGGCAGTTGAAGAAGTGGAACCAGAGCAGCAAGGAAAATTAGTGGTTTTACCCAATCCAGTCAGTGATCAAGCACAGATTCGGTTTGAACTAAACCAAGCTGCTCGCGGAAGTCTCACGTTATACGATCTGCAAGGAAGAAAAATCAGAACCATTCGAGAAGGAAATTTTGCCAACGGGCAAGAGGATATTGAAATTAATGTCAACGATTTGAGCTCGGGGACTTATTTGTTGCGTTTGGTAACCCAAAATCAAATTCTAACCCAGAAAATGATTGTTGGCCGATAATTTGATGTTCTGTGAGCATTGCTTTACCCGATTAGGGTGGCCCAATTTCTTAAGCTAGAAGATATGCAGCGCTATTTGCAATCCAGCTATTATTTCGATTTCGATCATCCACTTGTTCAAGAGCATCTTCGATCAATGGTTCAAGCTCATTGGTCTGAGCAAGAAAAAGTAGCTGCTTGTTATCTATACGTTCGCGATACCTGGCGTTACAATCCTTATCACGTGAGTTTTAAGGCAGAAGATTGGAAAGCAAGTATCATTTTTCAAAGGAAGGAAGGACACTGCATCGATAAATCTATCCTTTTCATTACTTGCTTGCGGGCCATGGGAATTCCTGCTCGTCTACAGTTGGCCAAAGTAAAAAATCACATTGCCGTTGAGCGTCTAGTTGAGAAACTCGGTACCAATGAAATGACACCACACGGCATGGTTAACCTCTATTTAGACGGGCAGTGGTTGAAGGCTTCCCCGGCTTTCAATAAAGAGCTTTGTGAAAAATGCAATGTCGCACCACTAGATTTTAATGGTAAGGAAGATTCCGTCTTTCAAGAATTCAACCGCGAAGGAAAAGCATTCATGGAGTATGTGGAAGACTATGGATATTTCGATGATTTACCCTTAGATTTTATCATCCAAAATTTGATAGACCACTACGCGAGCGCCTTATTCCGGGCTTGAATTGGGCAGGGCATAAGAAATGCCGAGAAAATAGACGGTACCAGACAATCGGTAGGCCCCCATGCCATTCGGAATCTCTTCCTCCGGAGAAAGTTTCTGACGAATCAGCCGATAAATCCCCTTGTATTCAACACCATTGACTACGAGACTTCCTTGTTCTCCGCCGATAGAATCATTCACGCAAAAAACCAAAAGGAATCCTGAGACGCCGAAAAGAGGCCGATCGATAAAGGCTCCGGCCTGAACGGCTTCGGACATTCCTAGTGGCTGAATAGGATCTACGTAAACGGTTTCACCATTGGGGGGTTGGACATTGCTATTTTTGCCAATATCCGTTCCATCGGTGACCATAATGGTCAATCCCTTTTCGGTTGGAGTAAATTGGGCCTCAAGGCTGCTGATGGTGAGACATAGGCAACCGAGTAGTAGTAGTAATCTCATAATTGGTTTATTTTTTATCCAAGATTTCCGGTGTATAACGAACAAAAAAGGCGCCATCATATTTTTTGAGCAAAAAATTGCGCTGGTGAATGAACTGACGGTGCACAAGCATCAGCCGTTGCTGGCTTCTAATGTACTAGGAAAAACGCTAATTTTCAGCTCGTTTGGGGGAAAATTGTGAAAAGGGGAAAGCCAATAATTTGTTGAAAAACATTTTGTGTTTTTATTTGAAATAAAAAACAAAATGTTTATCAAAAAGGTTGGGTTT
>JBCCSR010000939.1:0-3039 GCA_039199865.1 Bacteroidota bacterium | reverse complement strand
CCTCTAGTTGAGTCAAAACTTGATGCCTTATTGGAAGCGTATTTTGAAGGAGAGGAGGTGATTAATCAGGGATTGCCCTCGGTGCAAAACATTGCTCAGCGGCTCAATTTGAGTTCAGATTATTTGAGCAGTATGTTGAAAAGTTTGACGGGCCAAACCACCAGGCAGCACATCCAAAGTAAGTTAATCGAAAAGGCCAAGCTCAAGCTCTCGACCACACAATTGTCAGTCAGTGAAATTGCTTATGATTTGGGGTTTGAACATCCTCAATCTTTTAGCAAACTATTCAAGTCCAAAACCCAACAAACGCCTTTGGAATTTCGGGCTGCCTTCAATTGAATCTCTATGGCAGGAGGGCAAAAGTAGCCAATAAAAAACGTCGACTCCACCATTGTAGAGTCGACGTTTTTACTGGAAGTGAGCTTACTTATCGAGCAAAAGAGACGGCTCGTTTCTCCCGAATCACCGTTACTTTAATTTGACCAGGATATTGCATTTCATCCTGTATTTTCTGAGAAATCATAAAAGATAAGTCATCCGCGTACTGATCGGTCACTTTTTCACTTTCTACGATAACCCGAAGTTCTCGACCAGCCTGCATGGCGTAGGCTTTTTGGACACCGTCGTGGGCCATAGCCAATTCTTCTAACTCTCCAATCCGTTTGAGGTAGCTCTCTAGAATTTCTCGACGAGCACCTGGGCGAGCACCGGAGATGGCATCGCAGGCTTGGACAATCGGAGAAATAATATTGTTCATCTCAATCTCATCGTGATGCGCTCCGACTGCATTGCAAACGACTGCTTGTTCTTTGTATTTCTCACACAGCTTCATCCCCAAAATAGCGTGGGATAGCTCCGTTTCTTCTTCGGCAACTTTTCCGATATCGTGTAAAAGTCCTGCGCGCTTGGCGATTTTTGCTTGCTTCGGACTCAAGCCTATTTCTGCAGCCATAATAGCACACAGGTTGGCCGTTTCGATCGAATGCTTAAGTAGGTTTTGACCGTAAGAAGAACGGAAACGCATTCGACCGACCATTTTCACCAAATAGGGATCTAGACCATGAATATCCAATTCAATCACGGTCCGTTCTCCAATTTCGACGATTTGCTCGTCCAACTGCTTTCTGGTTTTGGCTACTACCTCTTCAATTCGGGCGGGATGAATTCGTCCATCCGCGACCAATCGTTTCAGAGACAAACGACAAACCTCTCGTCGGATGGGATCAAAACTAGAAATGACGATTGCTTCGGGAGTGTCATCAACCACAATCTCTGCTCCCGTAGCAGCTTCAAGGGCACGAATATTTCGACCCTCTCGCCCAATGATCTGACCTTTCAAATCATCAGACTCCAAATTGAAAACGGAAACGGTATTTTCGATTGTATACTCCGCACACATGCGTTGAATCGACTGGATCACAATTTTCTTAGCCTCTTTGTTAGCGGTCAACTTAGCTTGTGCCAATACGTCTTTCTTAAGGGCCATTGCGTCCGTTTCTGATTTCGCTCTCACTGCATCCAGGATTTGCTCTTTTGCCTCTGCCTCGGACAGCTTGGCTACATTTTCCAAAACGCGGATGCGTTCTTCATTTGCAATGTCGAGTTCTTCTTTTTTCTTTGCAACGATCTTTAACTGCTTCTCCAGATTTTCGCGGATGCTGTTGATGTCTGCTTCCTGTTGTTCCAGATCAGCCTTTTGCTTTTTAAATTTATCAACTTTTGATTGGAAACTACCTTGCTTTTGTTTGAGGGCATTTTCTTGATTGACCACCTCCAAAGCACGTTCTTTTAACTCTACCTTATGTTCTGCCTTTTCCCCTTCAAACTTTGATTTCAGCTCGGCAAAGCGTTTTTTGGCTTGTTGAATTTTCTTCTGCTTGATCTCCTCATTTTTGCGATCGGCGCGGCTGATAATTTGCTTGGCTTTTTTATCGGCCTCATTGGTCGTCCGTTTGGCGGTCTCTCTTGCATCTTGAATAATTTTATCCGCTTGCTGGTTCATCTCCTCTACTTTTTGATTATGAGATTTGCCCAGCAGAGCCTTCACAATAAAGAAAGCAAGGACGGCTCCAACCAAAAACCCGATTCCCAGGCCTGTTATAATGTCCATACTGGTTTGATTTATATGATGAAATAATTGTTTTCGTCTACTTTTAGACGTCGAATTGTACCTTTTGATACAGTCAGTAATCAGCGTCCCCCTAACTTTGGGGCCTAGTCTGAGTACTGACACTATCTTTGGTCGTGATTTGAACGCTGAACGCGTAACCATCTAAGGGCTAAATCCTGAGAAGAGAGAAGAACCTAGAATCCTGGTGAGTTGGGGCAGCAATGATTGGTGGGCCTCAAATAATTGGGCTGAAACAATAGCTTGACTGCTTGTATTTCCAATGACCACGAGGGCCACTACTTCAGTAGGTTTTCGAGTAATTCGTCGAGTTGATGAATTTTGTCTGAAAGGGCTATTTGTTCTACCGAATGATCGGTCATTGAACTTTGGCTTTTATCTGATGATTGAGCTTTGTGAAGATCGACGGCATAGGTCAGTAAAGCCATTGACAGGCAGTCCTGTTTGTCTTTCTTGGTATAAGTTTTTTGAAAGTGGTTGACCTTTTCGTTGACTTTGTCTACGATTGATCGGATTGTTTGCTCATCCCCAGGTTTAACTTTTAATGGATAGGGACGACCGGCGATTGAAACCTTGATGTTTGTCATGTCATTTGCGTCCATACCTTTTAATTGTCTTGTAACCACTCAATACATCTATTGATTTCCTTGATGTATTGATCGATTTCTTTCCTCAACTTTTTCGAATTTACTGGTTCTCCTCCATTCTTTTGCACTACAATTGGTGTTGTTGGCACCGTTTGAGTAATGAACTTGCCTTCTTTTTCGCTTAAGACAGCCAGATCAGTTCTCAATTTTCTATTTTCTTCTTTGTATGCAGCATTTTCCTTTTGTACTTGCTCCAGTTTGGCAGCCAACTGCCTGACTTTTTGCTCAATACCGTTTAATTTTTCGGCTAATGCTTGCATTGAT
>JBCCSR010000938.1:0-3041 GCA_039199865.1 Bacteroidota bacterium | reverse complement strand
CCGACCAAACCCGCCAGGAGATGAGACCGGTCGAAGGCCAGCATTTCTTCATGACTAATTTTGAAAAGAAGTAATCGAAAGATGGTATCAGAAATTTTCATAAATTCATTTCATCAATGTTCATTCTTTGCTCAAAGGGTAGAATTGATTAAAAATAAGCTCACTTTTCTCTGTGTCCAAAAGTTTTGACTACTGCTAATCAATTTGTAAATTGATCACTTCATTGTTATCATTCCGCCAACAATTGTTGTAGATGGAGCAATAATCCAGGATGATATCAACTTTTTGCAGGTATTTCAACATGCGTTCATTGATGCCGGGCGTATCTCTGAAACGTAAAATATCTTTGCTTTCTCCAGCAATCATGGCCGTTCCCTTAGGCTCGATATTGGTGTAGTTGTAGGAAATACTCATATCAGTACTATATTCTTGCCTGATGATGTATTCTGCCAGGTTATTGATGTACTGAAAAGTGGAGTCCTCGTATTGGTAATACATGTTTTGGATAATGGCTGGACCAACACCTTTATTGTTGACACTCAAAATGTAGTAATTACTGCCCCAGCTCTGCTCCACTCGAAGGTAGGGCCAAACGGACGCATCTTTTTCCTGGGATAAAATTTGTGTCTGATAAATAGAAACGACCAGTGCACAAATACTGACGATAAAGGCACTAATAGCGAGTAGTTTGTCTGCATTTTTCATTTATTCAATGCTTGGATGGTGGCAACGTTCAATAGCATTCGTAGAGTTTTGACAAAATATTGGCGGTTTTTACTCTCGGTCAAATACCTCCTGGAAGGCTTTGATGAAACGTTCATTTTTCGAATAAACGGAAAATACTACTTTTTTGAATTGATTCCGATATTTTCCCATCAAGGATTCATAAAACATTTGAGCAATCTGTTGTGGATCATTTCGGAACACTCCACATCCCCAGGCACCCAAAATCAGTGTTTGGTGTTGGTGTTTTTTACAAATGGCCAATACCATGTCTATTCTTTGTCGCATTCTACTTGGAATCTTATCGATATTTTGAGGCTCATTCCTGAGTACAACACCTGTATTTACGGCGGGGGCAGTAATAATTGAAACAAAATTGGCGGCCTCCATCAGCGTCCCGTCCTCCACCTTGATGACAGGAACTTTTGGCGCATAAATCATATGATCAGTGTAAATACAGGTCGTTATTTTTCGATTAGCTACGTAATAAGGTTCTGCTTTGAGGAGACAAGGATAGAGCCCGGTCGCACGGGCAATACTTTCTTCTTGGGCTTGACTCCCATTTAGGAAACCTCCTCCAGGGTTCCGGGCGGAAGCAAAATTGAGGCAGACCAAATTGGGATCTATTTTGTATTCTTTACGGACCGAATCTAGTGTTGTGTGTCCATTGACGAGGAAGGCAGTGGTTTGATCTGTTCTTTCTTGCACTTCCTCTCGAATCATCTTGACGAGTTCCTCCGGTCGATAGAGGAGGGTTTGGGCGATGGCGTTCTTTTGAGCTTGCTTGATGGGGATGTTTTGTCCTTTGGAGTTGATATAGTATCCTTGATCAAGGATGGATAGGGTATCTTTAGCGATTAGTACGCGTTTGCTCTTTTTCATGTGCGCTGTTTTTCGTTGTCGCTTTGCAGCAAATTTTTTTGGATGAATCATTTTATCAGTGGAGCCAACAAGAATTTTTGGGTGGAAGTTCCTTTTTTTAGTAGCTTTGAACGAAATGGAAGATCAAGGTTCAATCAGTTTAAACAAGTACATCAGTCAAACGGGAATTTGCTCGCGAAGGGAGGCAGACAAGTGGATTGAAGCTGGACGGGTAAAACTCAATGGCGAAGTGGCTCGGAAAGGCAATCGAGTTGCACCAGGAGATGTTGTACTCTTGGATGGGCAAGAGATTAACAAGGGAGTAAAAACAGTATATTTGTTGTTGAATAAACCTGCGGGAATTACTTGCACGACTGATCTGAGAGACAAGAGCAACATCATTGATTTTTTAAACTACAAGGAACGCATTTTCCCAGTTGGTCGACTCGACAAAGCTTCGACTGGTTTGATCCTCCTGACCAATGACGGAGACATTGTCAACAAGATTCTGAGGGAAGAAAACTACCATGAAAAGGAATACGAGGTTAGGGTCAACCGACCAATCAACACCGCCTTTATTCGTCGAATGAGCAATGGCATTCCCATTCTGGGAACCGTAACCAAAAAGTGCAAGGTAGAGCGCCTGAAAAAGTTTGTATTTCGGATCACCTTAACTCAGGGTTTGAATCGACAGATCAGGAGGATGTGCGAACATCTGGGATACGATGTACTGGCACTGAAGCGTACCCGCATCATGCACTTGAAATTGGGACAGTTAAAAATTGGTGCTTATCGTCATTTGAACAGTGGCGAGTTGCGTAGTTTACTCAAGAAAGTCGCCTCTTCCAAAAAATAAAGTCAGGTACCATCTCTACTGTTCGATAAAGGACTTACTGATTTTGTCATTGATGAGTACGATATAACTTCCTCGTTCAAGTGGCTCCACATCGATGGAAGCGCCCCTGCCACTCAACACTTGTTGCCCAGCTAAGTTAAAGATTTGATATTGCTAATTATCCTCCGGAGCGATGTGGAGGATGGTTTGCGTAGGATTTGGGTAGAGGACCAATCGGTCTTGCGTTTCTGATGCATTCTCCGATGTACTGGCGATGCCATATCAATCAATGCAATAAACAGAGAGGCGATGGGATTTGGCCAATATGGCTTGAATCTTATTAAATTTCATCATTTTTGCCTGATATTTATTTTACTCATTTAAAATTTTCTCTCTATTATTTTTTCAATAAAATCGCTAAGCGTTTAATTCAAAAAATTAAGAACTTGCTTATTTGCATTTGTGAAGGGGACAATCATTACGCTTGGCGCTTAGTTTGAGGCGCAAGTAGGCGAAAAAGAAATCGAAATACAATCATTCGAACTCAAAATTGATTATTTTTGTATTGATTGGGATTCAAGATCTTAAACAATTGACAATGAGTGTTTTGAAAGACAAATAT
>JBCCSR010000937.1:0-3042 GCA_039199865.1 Bacteroidota bacterium | reverse complement strand
TATTCTTTTGATACAGTGCAAGAAGCACTTTGCCCTTCTGGTCAGTTACCGACATGATCCAAGGTTCGGGATATACTGCATCCAAAGAAGGATTAGCCAAAAAATTGTTCTCATTAAACTTGGGAAAAATTTGTTGCAATGCTTTTTGGGTATATTCCAAGGCTTTGTCAAGATGCCCAGTCTGAAAATAAAAATCACTAACCGCAGTGTAAAGACTGGCAAAATCTCTATCCTTATATTTCGCATATGCTTTCTTCTCGGCCATGGCTTGTTGAAAATATTCTTCCGCTCGCTGATCGTTTTTCAGCTCTTGATTCAATTTGGCCAAACTGATATAGATGAACATGCGATACGACCAAAAGCTATCTCCATTTTGGTAAAATGATAAAGCCGCTTTGCTGAGACTGTCCGCTTTGACATAATTTTTTTGTTCTAAGTAAGCACTGCCTGCAATCCATTGCAAAAAGGCCAAATCTCGATTCTTTTCCCGGTAATTTTCTTTTTCCTGTTGATATTGGATTCCCAGATGACAATACTTTAGCGTTTCATCTACGTTTGGAATATATAAGTTACAATGAGCCAACTGGCTATAAATCGATGCCTTGTATTCTCCGGTGGAATCCCGTTGCAAAGCCGTTTTCAAATAACGAATCGTTTTTTGGTAATCCTGACGACGCATTAAAATCATGGCGGCATTCCGATAAATATAGGCTACATGATAATGATTGGTCCCCAATTCATCATAAATGTCAATAGCTTGTTCGTAAGCCTGCAAAGAAGCAGACAAATTTCCTTTTCGATTGTAAACATAGGCTTGCAAAGCAAAGGCTTTGGCTAGATAGAAGGAAGGTGCTAGAGCTCGACTAGAGTAATGTTCAAAAATTTGTTCGAAGGCTTTAAACGTGGCGTCTAGGTTTCTTTCGTAGATAAAAGTATAAATTACTGCTAAGCTAGCAACCGTTAGGGAATCCCAGTCATTCCGTTCAATGTAAAGTGCTTTGGCTTGATCATAAAAGGTACGACTTTGTTCATACTGTTTTTCTTGAAACAAGGCCTCTCCCCGACGCATTAACTGCCAGGCGTCCTCCTGTGCCTCTCCTACCATGGGAAAAAGATAACAAAGCAGAATGCATACAATAGGGCTAAGCGTTTTCATATCCGAGTTGTTTTAAAGATGATTCTATGGCCTTCTCCTCCACACAATTAGTCCGATTAAAAGGGAAACTGTTAGGATCACTCCAATCAATATTGGAGGATCAACGGGAAAACTAACGGGACAACTCGTCAAGTCAACTACAATATCCGCATAACAATTATTGGTCGTATCAACTACGGTTAAATACAATTGTCTTTGGGTCAACCAGGGAGAAGTCAAGGTATCTGTGAGTTCACAATTATTCCACTTTAATGCCCCACTCATATACGTTCCAGATACCGTAGCGGTTACTTGCTTTTCGTTTTGTTGATTACAGATAATGGTTGGAACGATCTCCATATCACAAGGCAAAACAACCGGGTAGCGATAAATTGTCCGAAAGCAGGGCTCGGGCGAATAGGCCACCATAAAAAATTCGGTATTTCTTCTCGGGGTGGTACTCGGCTTTGGAACATTTATCCCAGACAAGGTCGCGGGAGGATACCAATAGTAATTGGTCGTATTGGGATACAGAATTCTACTCTCATCATAATCATCCAAAGTTACAGGGCCATCGCAGGCAAAGAAGGTATCTTGTTCCGTATTGTAATCCAATATTTCTTCGCAAATGGTACATTTGAAAGAGGTATCTGGTACGCCCGTTTGCAAATCAATGATCGTATCGGTCACACAATCGAAACGATAGATGTAGGGCCCGGTAAAAATAGAAGGATTACAATCGAAGATGACTTCTGCTTGATTGATAATGGCATCACAAGAACGAGGTTGGTAATTGGGTAAATAAGCTACTTCGAAGACTACGGAATCCACGGTAGCATCCATCAAAAACTGACGACCAAATTCGGGTTCCCTCGTTCCCCTCAGGGTCCGATTATTTTTTAGCCAAGGCCCGGTCAATGTCCACTCTACTTCCCTAAACAATCCATTTATATTCTGGCTTGGAGGATCCAATCCTTGAACTGGATAAATAACTTTAATGCTCGACATATCAAATTGATCGGGAATGATAGTTTTGACAAAAACAGTATCCGCAGGACCAGTCCCATCATTTCTAAATTGAACGGTGTAACGAATACTATCCGTCAATAAATCTGGACAAATATGCTCCATATCCGAGGTAAGGATATTGGGATCATGAGAGTTGTCTACAACTCCTTTAGGCACTTGCGGATTAACGGGCCCCGGACAATTGGTGTTGAGAAAGTTCAATTCGGTTCGAGTAAAAATAAGGTTTCTCGGTAGCATGTTGGCCTGTACCCTCATGCGAACAAAAATATTTCTTACTTCTCCTCGCTTAAGGTTGGTCATCTCCCATTTGTAATGGCTATCGTATTGGGGCCACGGCGAATTAAAAGAAGAGGGGCTTTTATCCGTAGCATCAAAAACAATAAATGGATTAGATGGATCTTCGGGAGTTAGCTGGCTAGAATCAAAATAGAAACTGACCTCCGCAGTAACGGGGGGATTGGTCTCCACCTGACAATTGTTGAGCACACTAATGATAAAAGTAATGTGATGATCTCTAACAAAACTTCGATTTCGGATAACGGTTAGCGGACTAGAACTGCCAATTCCATTTGGGGAAAAAACATTATTGGTAGGAACAGAACAATTCGTACAATCCGTTTCAAACGGCGTCCCGGGGTTGGGACCAACGATAATAAAATCAGCTCGCTTAGGAGGATCCAATTCATCATACGCTCCTCCCGTCACCTCCACGTACACGTCGTTTGGTCCATAAATACTTTGGTCAACTTTATTAAAATACGTATGCTGAACTGTGGTCACTACCGGAGCATTCCGACTAAAAGTTTGGGTGTATTCCATAAACTCTCCATCTCCAAAGAACCAAGTAAAACGATAACTACCATAGCCAGCCAAATCAG
>JBCCSR010000936.1:0-3042 GCA_039199865.1 Bacteroidota bacterium | reverse complement strand
TGTAGGTCAAAACTGCGTTTCATCTCCCGCTTTCCATTGCGCATCTGTCCAAGATGTTGGTCCAGCAATTTATAGAAATTGGGCTCTATTTTACCACTGATGAAGATGACACAGCCATCGGCATGGTAATTTTGTTGAAAGTGTTGTTGGAGATCTTCTCGTTTGAGTTGATGGTACATTTCTGGAATGCTGTTGTAACCATAGGGATGTTCAGAGCCAAATATGCATTCGGTAATGGTTCGATAAGCAACGACATCGTTTTTGGAAAGATCAACTTGCAGTCGATTCTGACTATTTTGAATGAAAAGATCGAGCTCTCTTTGGGGGAAAATCGGTTGCTGTACCACTTCTGCCAATAGAGGGAGCAGGGCACCCAAATGTTTGTTGAGGGCATAAAGTACAATATTGGAAGTGTCCAGATTGACCGGGGTGCTGAGCGTTCCCCCGTAGAAATCGACTTTTTCGGCAATGTCTACCGAAGAAAGATTGCTTGTCCCTTCTTTCAACATACTAGCAGTTGCCCGAGCAACCAATGATTTTTCCTCATAGGGACGCCCAGCGTGAAAGACGACTTCTATCTTCACTACAGCTTGGGTCCCCATGTTAATGGCGTAAACCGGAATGCCATTGCTGAGGTTTATTTTCTCGGGCCGATTCAAAGTCAAATTAGAAATCTCTTGAATCGGTGGATGTTTACTTCGATCAAGCATCATAAATTGCACGTTACGTTCTACACAAGTGATTCTTAAAGGACAATCGACAAAATTAACCTTTTTTAGGATATTTTTTTGGAGATCCTACATAGGGCAAATGGACCCGAGTAAAAGGGGCGTTTTGAACGGACGCTCAAGAATTTAGGCTCGTGCTAAAAACACTAAAAGTTATCAACAAAAGTTATCAACATTCTGTTGATAGTTCGTAGTTGAAAAATTGATAATTAGCTGTATTTTTGTGACGATTAAAATTAAAAGACTATATGAAGTTTAGCGTTTCGTCCTCAGACCTACTAAAGCAATTGCAAATTGCCAACGGCGCCATCGGTTCCAACCCTGTACTGCCGATATTAGAAGATTTTTTATTTACTATTAATGATGGTAATCTAAGCATTTCAGCGACAGACCTGGAGACTTCGATCAAAACGACCATTGAAGTCAACTCCGATAAAAATGGTACGGTGGCTGTTCCCGCTAAAATTTTACTGGATACCCTCAAAGAGTTGCCCCAGCAACCGATTACTTTTAATGTCAATGAAGAGAACTACGGCATTGAACTTACATCGGCCTACGGAAAATACCGCTTGGCGGGAGAAAATGGCGATGATTTTCCAAAAATCCCAGAAGCAGAGGGAGTGGACTCGGTCAGTCTGGAAGCGCCAATGTTGAGCCAAGCCATCAACAAAACCCTGTTTGCGGCCAGTAATGATGAGTTGCGTCCAGCAATGACGGGGATTTATCTTCAAGTCGATTTTAGTAAGCTCATTTTTGTAGCGACTGACGCACACAAGTTGGTCAAATATACTTTCAATTCTGTTTCCAGTGAAGTATCCACCTCCTTCATCATTCCCAAAAAAGCACTGAATCTACTAAAAGGAGCACTGCCAGGAGGCGATCAGGTCAAATTGTCTTTTAATAAGGCCAATGCATTTTTTAGTTTTGCCAACGTCAACCTCGTGTGTAGGTTGATTGATGCTCGATATCCCGATTACAGTGCCGTGATTCCAGTTGACAATCCACATTTGTTGACGCTGGGTCGAACGGATTTCCTCAATTCACTGAAGCGGATCGCCATTTATGCGAATAAGACCACCAATCAGGTAATTCTCAACATCAATGATGGTAGTTTGACGGTCTCTGCACAAGACCTTGACTTTTCTAATGAAGCAACAGAACAACTCGCCTGTACTTACGAAGGAGAGCCGCTAACAATCGGCTTTAATGCCAAGTTCCTCATCGAAATGCTCAACGTACTTGAAAGTGATGAAATTAAGATGGAATTGTCTACCCCAACCCGGGCCGGCATTTTGTTGCCAACAGAGGAGGAAGAAGGAGAAGAGATTTTGATGTTGGTCATGCCGGTGATGTTGAGCAATTGATGCTCTGCATGGCCGCGGGTTGCTATCAGTCAAAATGCCCATGAAGTCTTTTTCTTTATTTCTTTTTGGCCTTCTTGTTTTGGTTGCCTGTAAAAACCAACAAGGAGCGCAAGAAAAAGTACCCACGACACCCAAGGAGGTATCCCTCAAATGGCAGGGATTACTCAACAACGATCAATTTGCGGAAGCAAAGAGGTGGAGTGCGCCCAACGCAGTGGAATGGCTGGATTGGATCGACCAAAAAATTCCGCAAGAAGAACGAAATAGATTTAACCCACCCCTTTTTATCGAAGGCAACTGCGTGGAAAATGGCAATCAAGCTAATTGTGTGTTTCTCATGGAAGACAACGGCGAAAGGTATCAGGATAGCATCTCTCTAGTAAAGATTGAGGGCAAATGGTTGGTTGATATTCCCAAAGAAGATTTGATTGAAGATGCTTCGATCGAACAGCTTTTTGAAGAGATAGAAGCGATAGAGCAAATACTGAACGAAGCGGAATCACCACAATAAATGCGGGAAGGAATATGAAAGTCGGTTTGTTTTTTGGATCGTTTAATCCCATTCATGTTGGTCATCTGATCATTGCCAATTTTATGGCCACTCAAACGGAGCTTGAACAGGTCTGGTTGGTCGTTTCTCCCCAAAACCCCTTTAAGGCCAAAAGTTCGCTTGCTCGCGATTATGAACGCCTTCATCTAGTGCAATTGGCCATCGATGACAATCCGAAACTCCGGGTATCCAATATCGAATTTTCCTTGCCTAAGCCTTCCTACACCATTGACACGCTCACGTATTTGAAGGAAAAATATCCGCAACATGCTTTTTCATTGATCATGGGAGGAGACAACCTGGGCAGTTTCCACAAATGGAAAAATTATGAGCAGATCCTTGCCCATCATCAAATCTTCGTCTACAAACGGCCTCAATACCATCTGGGTGATTTGGTCAG
>JBCCSR010000935.1:0-3046 GCA_039199865.1 Bacteroidota bacterium | reverse complement strand
GTCGTAGGAGGTTTCATTGCATTTGCCATATCTATTTTCGGAGGCATCATGGCGGCAAAAATTTACAATCTTTTTGCCAAGAAAAAAATCAATCCGCTCATCGGAGCGACTGGCTTGAGTGCCGTACCGATGGCCTCTCGGGTTGCCAATGAAATCGCCTTGCGCCATGATCCCAAAAATCACATTTTGCAATACGCAATGTCGAGTAATATTTCTGGAGTTATCGGCTCCGCAGTTGCCGCAGGGGTGTTGATTTCCTTTTTATCATAAGGGGGATTTGCTCCCCACTTACCCAAACAAGACAGCCTGGACCAGACCATTATGAGTGAAAAAAGGGAGTATCCAAACAAAACACAAGCGACGGAATACCTTCAAAACCAAGCCATACCTATTTTCTTATTTTACCCAAATCTCTGATAATGAGTAACAAGTTTAAAGCCTAAAGTGATATGAAAAAACGCTACAATTCCCTCCCCTTCCTTCTCCTCATCGCGGCCATTTGCTTTTTCCTGGGTGCTTTCACTCACGCTCGCGTTTCTCAATTGGACATCGATCGAAATATGGTCGAACAAGCAGCCCAAGTCATTGGCTTGGAAATGACCCCTGCCGAGATTGATACCATGTTGCCCGATCTAACGGAGCTGCGGGAGGATTATGCTGAAATGCGTCAATATAAAATCAAAAACGAAATCAGTCCTGCGCTGTATTTTAATCCACTCCCCAAAAATTTTCAACCTCTGACCCAACAAAAACCGCTGGTCTTTAGTGAACTCGCCGAAGTCCGTTTGCCCAAAAACGAAACAGATTTGGCTTTCTACACTGTCCGACAACTTTCCAAATTGATTCATTCCAAGCAAATCAGTTCCGTCGCATTAACACAGTATTTTCTAGATCGACTTGAGCAATTCGATCCCCAATTGCATTGTGTCATTAGTTTAACCAAAGAGCGTGCGCTGGCACAAGCGCGAAAGATGGATGATGAACTGGCTCGTGGCCAGTCCCGTGGCGAGTTGCATGGCATCCCCTTTGGCATTAAAGACCTCTTGAACACCAAAGATTACAAGACCACTTGGGGCGCAACACCTTTCCAAAACCAGCAGTTCGATAATGATGCGGTGGTGCTACAAAAATTGGAAGCTGCGGGAGGCGTCTTGGTCGCAAAGCTCACGCTGGGTGCATTGGCCTGGGGAGATGTTTGGTACGGAGGTCAAACGCGCAATCCCTGGGCACCGGAAAGTGGAAGTAGCGGTTCCTCGGCGGGTTCGGCCAGTGCGGTCTCCGCTGGATTGGTCCCTTTTGCCATTGGTACTGAAACCCTGGGCTCCATCGTTTCTCCCTCCACCGTCTGTGGGACCACCGGATTGCGGCCCAGCTTTGGGCGAGTCAGTAGAACCGGAGCCATGGCACTTAGCTGGTCGATGGATAAAATTGGCCCCCTCTGTCGGAATGCCGAGGACTGTGCGCTCGTTTTTTCCGCAATTCACGGAGGAGACCCCAATGATCGATCCTTGATTGATGCGGCCTTTAATTACAATGCCAAACAAGACATTCCATCATTGAAAGTAGCCTACCTCAAAAGCGATTTTGACAGAAGCTATGCCTTCAAACAACAAGATAGCATTGCCCTGGATCAACTCCGTGCTCAAGGCGTCCAATTGACGCCCGTAGAATTACCTGAAATGCCTCCAATTGGATTTATTCTTTCCGCCGAGGCCGCTGCCGCTTTTGATGAATTGACACGGAGTAATCAGGATGACGAATTGGTTCGTCAAATCAGATTTGCTTGGCCCAATGTATTCCGACAGTCCAGATTTATCCCCGCGGTGGAGTACATCCAGGCCAATCGCTTGCGAAGCCAACTCATTGAAGAAATGAACGCTTTGATGGAAGATTACGACGTTCTCATTCATCCTTCTTGGGCCAGCCAAAGTTTGCGCATCAGTAATTTGACGGGACATCCCTGTGTGGTTTTACCCAACGGCTTTCGGGATGCTCGTCCAACCAGTTTGACTTTCACGGGTAAGTTATTTGGTGAAGCTGAAATTTTACGTTTTGCTCAATTTTATCAGGACCATACTGATTTTCACTTGAAACATCCGACCCTGGAATAGGAAAGCCCCTGTGCTTGAAGTTTTGGCCCTATGGATGTACTGAGGAATCCACCTTTCTAGGAATGACTCTTGGGCGAAATACCTCAAGGGGCCCAGAATACTATTGCGATGCTTCTCGCGTTTGTATTAGGTAAAGAAGAGAAATCCTCCCTACTTTTGGATAAAATTAAAAGTAGCAATTGCACGATTTTTGCTAAATGTTTACAGGGGAACGGCTACAGACTTGATGGTGGCAGATCGAGTGAAAACAAATTGAACCAAAAGATGTATATTTCATTTGGATTATGCTATCAAAACCTACTCAAATTTTCGGAATGAGTCGCTTTTTTTAAATCAGAAAAACATCAGACTTCAGTCACAAGTTTCTGTACTTCTATTTTTGGCGTCAAGTGATAATCAGTTGTCTCTTTTTGGCCAATTGCGCTCCTCTCGGTGCACAAAACTTAGTCCCCAATCCAAGTTTTGAAGAATATTCTTTTCAACCCGCATTTATGTCCAAAAGCGGAAAAGACTTTCGACGAGCCTCTAAATACTGGACGGTCCCCAATGAAGCCTCAACCGACTTGATCAATCCACGATTCAATAGTAAAAACCTCAGTACGATTCCACCTCGCTCCGGAGAAAATATGGCAGGTATCGTCATCAACGGAGATTATTGGGCAGAATATACCTGTGTTAAGCTCAAACGTCCACTGGAAATTGGTAGGGAATACTATGTGGAATATTGGATGTCCATGCCTACTTATTATTCAAAGCGAAAACCAATCCCTACCCTACTGAATGATCATTTTGGTGTTTTGTTCGACAAACAATTGTATCAGGCCAACAAACGCATTTTAAAAAATACGCCTCAGGTAGTCGCCAACAATGAAGTGCTGGTGGAGCCCAGGAGATGGATCAAATTATTTGGCTCCTTTACGGCCACTGAAGAAGCC
>JBCCSR010000934.1:0-3048 GCA_039199865.1 Bacteroidota bacterium | reverse complement strand
GTTTTTGTCAAAGACAATCCTTGGAAAGCGGGTGATCTCTTGGTCCAAAAAGATTTAGCGCAAACCCTCCAACTCATCCATGATAAGGGAGAAGCTGGTTTTTACGAAGGTCCGGTAGCGGATAAAATTGTCGCGGAGATGAAAGCAGGTGGTGGCATCATTAGCCACCAAGACCTCAAAGATTACGATGCCAAATGGCGGACACCAATGATCGGAGACTACAAAGCATATCAAGTCATCTCCATGCCGCCGCCCTCAAGTGGTGGCATTGCCCTATTGCAACTCTTAGAACTTGTAGAGCCCTATCCTTTGGCTGAGATGGGCTTCCAATCTGTACCCGCCGTTCATTTAATGTGTGAGGCCGAACGTAGAGTCTATGCGGATCGAGCGACTCACTTGGGAGACAATGATTTTTATCCCGTCCCCATGAATCAATTGCTCAATGCCGATTACCTCAAAGGAAGAATGGACAATTTCGATGAGCAGATGGCAACGCCAAGCGATTCCATTCTCGCCGGAAACTTTATTCCCAAAGAAAGTGAGGAAACTACCCACTACTCTATTATCGATAATGAAGGCAATGCCGTTTCGGTAACTACCACCATTAATTCGGGGTATGGCTCAAAAACTGTGGTCACGGGTGCGGGTTTTATCCTCAATAATGAGATGGATGATTTTAGTGCCAAGCCCGGTGTCCCCAATTTTTATGGTCTAGTCGGCAATGAGGCCAATGCCATTGAACCCGGTAAGCGCATGCTGAGCTCCATGACTCCTTCTATTCTCCTTAAGGATGGAGAACTCTACATGGTTGTCGGTACTCCCGGTGGATCGACCATCATCACCTCCGTCTTCCAAACCATTCTCAACGTCATCGAGTTTGGGATGGATGTTGGGGATGCCGTCAATGCCAATCGTTTTCACCATCAGTGGCTGCCCGATGCCATTATTTGTGAGGAAGGAACTTTTGATGCCGATCAATCCGCTCAGCTCAAAGCGCTAAAACACGACATCAAGGAGAGGAAAAGTATTGGTAGAGTGGAAGCCATTGTTCGCCAAAAAGATGGCACCTGGAAAGGCGGTGCCGATCGCAGAGGAGATGATCACGCAGAGGGCTGGTAAGCGCTAGTCTTCTACCCAGGTAATCTCATTTTCTACGTTACGAATGGTTGGTGAGTTAAAAAACTGCACCGTCCCTTGGTTGCGACCAAAACTCCAAACTTCAATGCCTTTCCATTGATCACCACAGTCATTTTCCAGGGTCGCGCCGTCGAGAATGAGCTGTCCCTTAGGATAGACAATAATTTTGGCGGCTTGGGGCAAAGAGACGCGACAACGGATAGTCAAAGTTGCGTCGTCCTTAATGATGAGGTGTCCCTCTAAGTCTTTTTCGCCGTTCCAAACGATGTTTTCCTCGATGGCTATTTTTTTATCCTCTTTCAAAACACACCATCTAGATTCCAGCATCTTGCGCATTTTGCGTTTTTTATTGGTCATGGTGTAATGGGTAGTTCCCACCTGACAAGGTGACCAACTGGACTGATGCGCATTGTAATCCATAATATTGTTGGACCAATTGACATCACAGGGAGGCGTACTGCTTTTGTTCCAACAACCGGGATTTTTAGGAGTATCATCACATCCATCGTTGCCTCTCCAAGTATGCCTCAAGCCCAAACAATGCCCAATTTCATGATGTAGGTTTTTGGTAACGGAATAACGCCCTACATTAATGGCATTGCCATTGGTATCGACACAGAGATTGTACCAGCCCCCCATTTTCACCCAATTGCCGAAGGCAATCCCTCGATTTTCCACGTGAAAGGTTGGCGACTTTAAACTGTCAGGATGAGTAGCCATGACGAAAACATTGAGGACCGTATCTTTTTGTATGCCATATTTTTCGAAAACCTCCTTCTTAAAAATATTGCGATGTGGACCAATTTTCCCGACCATCCAATACAATTCGTCATCGTAATGGTAATAAACTCCTCGATCGTCGGGAACATTAGGGCGGGGCGTAATGACGTATTGATAGCGCTGGGGAATGACGGGGGTAACATTGCCGGGTGGCAAATTCATTTTTTTATTTTTACGAAGATTCAGATTGGCTTCGCGGACCACTTTGTGGGCAAAAGCTACTCCCTCTTCTCCGGTAAAATTACCCTCGCCCTTTTCACTTAGCATAAAATGAAAGTTGATTCGAATGTATCGTATGGGCGTATGGTTGAGATGATCAAGATCCGGGATATAATTGAGCTTGTCATTACAGGGGGAATTCCGATCATAGGCAGTTGGAACATCCAAGCTCGCTAGGCCTTTCATTTCACTTAGGTAATTCTTTTGCAATTTAGGGGCGCAAGAATAAAAATAAAAGATAAAGAACAGGCAAATTGGGCTAAAAAAGCGGCTCATGATCAATTCTAAGTTTTGAGAAACGTAAAAATGCTTTATTTTTGAGACGAAAAAATAAAATATTGTAACATGAAATTAAAAATTTTTTGCCTTCTTCTGCTAGGCATCCTCCTTAGTTGTCAACAAGAAGATTTTGCCAGTCAAATCTCCAAATTACAAAGCAGCATGAACGGCATCGAATCAGCAACAGAAAAGATGGAGCTCATCAATCAATTTAAAAGCAAATTTCCGGATATAGCTGCCTTGAAGAGTCAATTGACTGCCCTCATCGAAGAAGTAAAAGGCAGCATCTACAACGAATCTACCAATCGATTGGATCCCAATTTGGCAGCTGACTACGTGCAAAAATGTGAGCTATTTGCCCAGATGATGCCGGAAGACGCGGAAAGTCCCAAGTACCTGTTTCAGGCAGGTGAAACGGCACGCTCCTCCCGCCAATATGCCAAAGCACTTGAAATTTATGACATCATCTACAGCAAATATTCCAATTACGAAAAGGCACCGCAGGCGCTCTTCCTCAAGGCATTTACCCTAGACAATGACCTCAAACAATACGACAAAGCGAGAGGCATCTATGAGAATTTTTTGGCCAAATATCCCGAGGATGATTTTGCGGATGATACGCAATTCCTACTG
>JBCCSR010000933.1:0-3048 GCA_039199865.1 Bacteroidota bacterium | reverse complement strand
TTATCTTCATTGAAATAGAATTTTTGAAAAATGCTGTCCTCGGCATCTGTTGCTGTTATAATAGCGTGATTTTTGATAATTCCCCCTTCAATGGTAAGTACCTTATTGTTGTGTTGGCTAATAATATAGTGTGAAAGAGCCTGTTCTGGCAAATCGTAGTTGACCACAAAATCGACATTGGGAATGTCGATGCCCCGCGCACTGACATCGGTTGTAATCAATATTTTGAAATCGCCCCGTTTAAATTGAGTCAGCACTTTTAAACGATCCATTTGTACTTTATCCCCATGAATGGTTTGGCTATGAATATTGACTCGGGTCATGGCTTTGCAGACGCGCTCCGCTCGGACTTTGGTTCGTACAAAAACCAATATCTTTTTTTCTGGATTTTCATTGACCAAGCGTTCCAAGAAAAAGCGTTTGTCATCCATTTGGATGAATGTGACAAAATGATGTACGTTTTTGGCCACGCGATTTTCCGGAGCAATTTGAATGCGAATGGCTTTACTGACCAGAGAGTAGGCCAATTTTTTAATGGCTTTGTCGATGGTCGCGGAGAAAAATAGGGTTTGTCTTTTTACGGGAAGGAAGCGAATCAGGTCTTGAATATCTTTGAGAAAACCCAGTTTGAGCATGTGATCCGCTTCGTCGAGGACTAAGATTTCTACTCGGTTGAGCTGGATATAGCCCTGACTGACCAAATCAAACATTCTACCCGGAGTAGCGACCAAGATGTCGATTCCCTTTTGAAGTCGGGCAATTTGCGGGGCCTGATCCACTCCACCAAATACGCAAATGGTTTTTACCCGAGTATGTTTACCAATTTGTTGGAAGACTTCGGTGATCTGCAAGGCCAGTTCCCGGGTGGGCACCATAATCAGGCATTTGATGCCCATTGGACGTTTCGACTTTTTGCGTTCGTCCAGCAAGTTGATCACTGGAATGGCAAAGGCCGCTGTTTTTCCAGTTCCGGTCTGAGCAATGGCCAAAACATCTTCCCCTTTGAGAATGGGAGGGATGGATTTGAATTGGATATCCGTAGGACGTTTAAAGCCCAGGAATTTTAAATTCTTTTTGATGTTTGGAGCAATGCGGTAATCGTCAAATTTCATAGTTGAGTTGGAGTGAAGTGTTCATTCACTATCTTTTGGGACAAAGATACAATGTTTGTTACAAGAATGATGCTTCCCTCCTTTTTAATCGACAATAGCCAGGGAGACTTTCGAGGGTTTCATTTCTCAAAACCCTTAGAATCCTTACCTTTGATGGATGGAAATGGAACAAAAGGCAATTCGCATTACCCAAAACTGGATTGAGCGATGGATCATTGCGCATCAGGTTTGTCCATTTGCCAGTAAGGTGTATCGGTTGGAGCAAATCCATTACCGAGTGTTGCGGGAGGTATCCTTTGAGCAAAAATTATTGGCGGTCCAGCAGATGCTACAAATTTTGGATGAGCAAAAACAATGGGATACGGCTTTGCTCATTTTTCCCCAATCTTTTCAAAATAATTTTCTGGACTATCTCGATTTTTTAGCACTAGCTGAAATGTTGTTGAAAGACTTGAACTACGAAGGAGTATATCAAATTGCCAGTTTTCACCCTCAGTATCAATTTGCGGGAAGTACTGAAGAGGATCCGGCCAATTATACCAATCGATCGCCTTTTCCCATGTTGCACTTTTTGCGAGAGGCAAGTGTAGAGCGTGTGTTACAACAGTATCAAAACCCTGTAGCTATTCCGGATCGTAACATCGACCTTGCACGAGATCAAGGTTTAAACTACTTGCAAAGACTACTAAAATCTTGTCATCAATAGCTTGAAAATTAAACAATCAATTGTGTTCGTTGTTGACTAAAGTTCTTTACTGGTGATTCTGCTTTTTATCGATGAAAAATGGGGGAAACGGACTGCAACTGAGCCATTAAAATTGACAATTCACCCCTTTCTCTTGCCGATCCAGTCGAAATTAACATTCTCGTTACTTAATCTACTTTATCATTGTAGGGTACTTAAAAATGATCACATTCACTAATCGTCCAAATATTTAAAATGAAAAAAATTATCCTCACCGCATTATTGCTCTGTTCCATTTATCATCTCTCCTGGTCGCAAACCCAGACCGTTAAAGGCCGAGTGATGGACCAACAATCGGAAATGCCCCTAATTGGTGCTACCGTCGAACTTATATCTACTGAAGAAGCGAAAGGAACAACTACCGATGTCGATGGCTACTTTCGCCTGGAGGGCATCCCCATTGGTCGGCAAGTTTTTCGGGTCAGCTATTTGGGATACAATAGCATTACGGTGCCCAATATTGTTGTGAGTTCAGGAAAGGAAGTGGTATTGGATTTGGCCCTGCAGGAATCGGTGGAAGAGTTGGCAGAAGTCGTGGTAACCGCCAAAACCGATAAAAGTGAAGCACAGAATGAAATGGCTACCGTGTCTGCTCGAACCTTCAGCTTGGAGGAAGTCAATCGCTATTCTGGTGGACGATCTGATATCGCTCGCTTAGTAGGAAATTTTGCGGGGGTCTCCACTGCCGATGATTCGCGGAATGACATCGTTGTCAGGGGAAATTCTCCTACTGGCGTATTGTGGCGTTTGGAGGGGATTCCCATTCCGAGTCCCAATCACTTTGCTACCCTGGGAACAACGGGTGGTCCGGTAAGTGCAATGAATCCCAATATGTTGCGCAATTCCGATTTTCTTACCTCTGCTTTTCCCTCAGAATATGGGAATGCTTTGGCAGGGGTGTTTGATTTGGGTTTTAGAAATGGCAATAAAGACGAACATGAATTTATGATTCAGAACGGAGCTTTCAGTGGTTTTGAGGTGATGGCCGAAGGGCCACTTTCTAAGAAAAACAATAGCTCTTATTTAATTGCCGGACGTTATTCTTTTGTCGGTTCGACCAAAATTAAATTTAAAACTGATGTCTTGATAATTTGGAGTGGCATTGGTACCAATGGGAATGCCAAGTGCACTGGCCAAACCGACAAAAGAATAACGTCCGGCAATTAAATAAGAGCTATTGTTTTTCTTAGA
>JBCCSR010000932.1:0-3049 GCA_039199865.1 Bacteroidota bacterium | reverse complement strand
TTGGTACTGCCTGCTTGCTCTCAATTGTACAATTTTATGGTAAGAAACACTCCCTCTCTTATCTCAAATTACTGACAGGTGCACGATTGGAAGATTGTAATCTGATCGGTTTACGCTCTGCGGCAGAGCAAATTGGTTTTGAAGCCAAGGGATTAAAACTCAGTATCAAATCACTAGAAACTTTGGGCTATCCCGTCATTTTAAACGTGATCCAACAAAAGGTGAGTCTCTCGCGCTATGTCATTTGTTACGGTCATAAAAAAAGGAATGGAGAAACGATCTTTATCATCGGAGATCCGCATGAGGGGCTCAAGGAGTTAACTTCCAATGAATTGAATGTCATTTGGAAAAATAAAATTTGTATCAGTCTAAAACCAACTGATTCTTTTTTCAACCATCTTCCGGGTCCGATTAAAAATAATACGCTGGGACAACTACTCCACAGTGAACCCAGACTGCTCTATTTCACTGCCCTGCTTGCCTTGGTTCAGTCCTTGCTTTATTTGACTCCCATTTATTTTATTGATCAGTTTGCCGCAACGGGTTTTCTGACTTTACCCAAAACGGTAATACTATACAGTTTCTTGGGCTTAATTGGCCTTTTCGCTTTTGCTGAATTGATCAGACACATTCGGCTACAATTGGTCTTGTCCTATTCCATGCTGACGACTAAAAAATTGCATCAAGAATTTATGCAAAATTTTGTCCTATTGCCCAAGCGTTATTTGGATTCGGAAAAAGAGGTAATGAATTTAAAGTGTAATGATGTACAAAAATTTAATGTTGCCTACAGTTCCATTTTGGGAAAAGGAATTTTAATGATCGTTTTGATGTGTAGTGCCGCAGTGGCTCTAGCTTATTGCGCACTTCCCAGCTTACTGATCACCGCGTTCTTCATTGGCCTTTCTTATCTCCTAGCAAAAATCCCCAGCAAGTCAGTGGCAGAGATCGATGAATCAGTCTATCAAAACAATGCAATGTTTAAGAATTTATTTCGCGAGGTGGCAACCAAACAAAGTGAGATCAAAATCTTGGGAAAACAAGGAGAGTACAATAATTCTCTAGAAAAATTTGTCACGACCGTTCAATATACCAGCTACGCTCTAAGCGTATTAAAATCGCGTTATCAATCGATCCAACAAGTACTCTTTGTGCTTTTGTTTGTCACTTTAGCCACCCAGCTACTGTTCACTCCCCTAGCGACAGGGACCACCCTCATCGTTTTCTACTTGGTGGGATTGATCTGTACAGCTACCACCTACTTGGGGAGTGCGAAGGGACCACTTGCTGAGATCCATCGTTTTTTAAATCAAATTGATGAACTCAAGTATATCGCCTCAACGGTTGATCCTGGTAAGGTTCCAATCAAACAAGTCAAAGTACTTGACCTCAAGCAAGTCAACTTTGCAATGGAAAAGGGATATGGACCCAATATTTTAAAATGCCCAATTTCATTGTCCGCCAAGAAAGGAGAAATGATTGGGATCGTTGGACAAAACGGATCCGGAAAAACCCTTTTGTCTCAAATCCTACTCAAACAGTACGACTATACGGAAGGCAGCATTTTGCTCAATGAAAATACAGAACTAAAAGAGGCCATTAGTTTTGATTATCAGCAACTGCTGGCGTACGTTCCCGAAAAAACAGTCATTTTTAATGGATCTATCATCAGTAATATCGCATTCGAACAATCCCTACACATTCCAGCAAGTGTAAATGAATTTGTATTGAAAAATCGGCTAGAAAGATTTTTCGAAAATCTACCTAGCCGTGGAAACAAAGTGATTGGGCAAGGAGGGCTTGAGCTTTCGATCGCTGAGCAAAAAGTCTTGTCTGTTGCACGAGCACTGTACAAAAAGCCGCAACTCTTGATTCTAGACGAACCTTTTGCTGCTCTATCTAAAGAGATGGCAAGCTACATCTTTGGCATGCTTCAAAGCGCACAAAAGGACATGATCATTCTTCTTTTCACAAGCCATGAAGATTTAGCCCGTAAAGTTTGTAACCGGGTCTACAGCTTGAATCAACAGGCAGTTCCTGAAGTATCTATTTCTTAAGTATCCTAAACCAATCCCCAACGTGAAGAAAGCACTATTTATTCAACATTCGGCCACCAGTCATTACAATGGTGCCTTCCCCATTGCAAAATGCTTGCAAAAGAATGGTTACGAAGTCTATTATTTTGCGGAAGAAAAATTTGTCAAACACATCACTAGTCATGGCTTCAAATATTATCTGACTTATACCCATCCCGTGGTTGAGAAGTTTGATGAGAAGTTCATGAAAAAGGAAAAAATTTATTATGCCTACAGCGAACGCATCAAAGATGGCATTTACAATTATATGTTTGAAACCAGAAGGTACGAAATTCGGCATATGATCTAGACACTCGAACCAGATATTGTCTTGGCAGATACTTATATGGGAACCGACTTTACCATCATTTACGATTTACTAAGAGAGAAAAAAATCAAATTCTTTTTTATCGAAACCATGTTGTCTAGTCTTGAGTCTGAAGGTGTTCCCTACCTAAAAAGCAAAGCATTTCCGGAAGACAAGTTGAAGATCAAATGGGAAAGTTTACTCCGTCGAACCTCGCTGCGCTTATTCCGATTCTATAAAAAGTGCGTGTACTTTGGCTATGACAATCACAGTCAAATCCTGAGAGAAATGAAGCGACAAAATATGGAAAACAAATATCCAATTGACGATAGAAATCACATTGACGTTTCTCAAAAAAACATTACCACCTTTATCACTTGCCCCATTGAGTTGGAATTTATTTCCCAGCCAGAATATCCTTATCGACATTATTTAGGACTCAACTTAGATGAAAACTACGATAAAAAAGTAGGAGAACGTTTGCAGAAAATTATCGATCAAAAAAAGAAAATTGTTTAAATCTCTTTTGGAACGGTCTTCTTGGTTAGAGATGGAGAAATCATCAAACGATTTTTAGACAAGGTCAATGAAATCCTTGGCCGATTGGATGTCAATGCCATTTTCACCCTTGGTGCCGCCGACTGGACGGCAAAAATTCAAAGCCTAT
>JBCCSR010000931.1:0-3049 GCA_039199865.1 Bacteroidota bacterium | reverse complement strand
ATGTTGCGCAAGCTAGGCATTGAAATTGTCACTGCCGACAATGGACTGGAAGCCCTTGATGCTTTCTCCGTTTCCTACTTTGACCTCGTCTTGATGGACATTCAAATGCCAAAGATGGACGGCTATCGTGCAACTGCGGAGATTCGTAAATCTACCGATCCACGAAAACGAGATGTACCGATCATTGCCCTGACGGCATCGGCTTTCCTTACGGAGAAAGAAAAGGCCAAATTATTTGGGATGAATGACCACGTCGGGAAACCCTTTGGCCCCGAAGATCTACTTGAAAAAATTAGCAACTGCTTAAAAGTGTACAAGCAGGTATAGTTAAAATATTGGGCTATTTAGTCCCTGAGATGGCGGTAAACTTTGTATAGACAAGGTTTACCGCTTTTTTTATGATTCGATTCGGCTTCTCAATAAATAAAATGTCACCAACTTTTATTTTTATCGTCTAATAATAAAATCCTAATTTGTGCACGATCATTTAGAAAACTGGTTAAAGAATCGTTAAATCAGCTCTCACGAACACCTACAGGCGCTTACTTGACATCCAAGGATTAGGAACCTGGGCACTACAATTTATTTAGTACCTCCGAAGTTGTAAAACAGACCAGAAAAATTGATTCGTATGAAAAATTTACCTATTTTATTATTCCTCCTGACCCTCTCTTTTGGCATGAGCTGTTTGTATGGGTTTAAGGACAATCAACCCAACCCAATCATGCTCCAATACAATAATGATGATTATGCTGCCGCTTGGAAGACCATCGATTCCCTCGATGCAGAAGGACTACCCAAATCAGCCCAGGAAAAAGTGGAGGCCCTCTATAAAAGAGCTGTTGAAGATCAGAACCCCTCTCAAATAATCAAGACCGTAATTTATCGAGGTAAGTACATCAATGTCTTGGAGGAAGAGGGGCTGGTAAAATCCATCAATTTGCTGCAAACGGAATTGGAAACCGCCCAGTTTCCCACGAAGCCCATTTTACATTCTATGCTTGCAGAGACCTATTATCGCTACCTCAATAATAACTACTGGCGATTGAGGGGGCGTACGGCAGGCCCTGCCACTGCTTCCACGGATATTGCTACTTGGTCTATTCAGCAGCTTGCAGAAGCGTCAATGAAACAATTCCAACTTTCGATTACTGATCGAGAGAGTCGACAAGTGAGTTTGGGTGATTTCACTGCGATTACTCATCCAGAACGGAATGCAGCAGGCCTGCGTCCTTTCCTATTTGATTTTTTGGTCCATCGAGCCATCGACTATTTTAGCAATGAAAGGAGTTACCTCACTGAACCTGCTTACAAATTTTATATCGACGATCCAGTGGCCTTGGCCGATGCAGCAATTTTTGCTGCCCATAACTTTACTACCAAAGACGAAAGTTCAACGAAATACCAGACCCTAATTTTATTGCAAGAATTGGTCAATAGTCATTCCAATGGTGCCTACCCCGCAGCATTGATTGATGCCGATTTAAAAAGACTTCAATTTGTCTACAACAATGGAGTGATCGAAGGTAAAGACTCCTTGTATTTAAAGGCTTTGGAAAGATTGTATCAAGTTCATCAAAAAGAAGCGATGAGCACGGAAGTCATTCATACAATCGCGAAGTACCATTACAATAAAGGGGCAGCATATTCTGGCAACCCAATTCCCGAATTGCAATTCAAATTTAAGGTAGCGCTAGAATGGTGTGACAAGGCCATTGAGGCTTTTCCAGATGCTTATGGCAGCAACTTGTGCCGACAACTAAAAAGTCAAATTCATCGGAAGCAGTTGGTCGTGACCACCGAAAAAGTAGTTTTACCGGATGAGGCGTTCCTGGCGCTGGTCAATTACAGCAACATTGAAAAAGTTTGGATTAGAATTGCTAAAGTGGATGAGGCGACCATTGGGCGTCTAGACAATATGAGAAACAAGGAAAAGATCGCGGCCTTGCAACAATTGCCTAGCCTTCACGCTTGGTCATTAGATTTACCCAATGATGGCGACTTTCAAAGTCACCGGGTAGAAGTGAAAATGCAGGCATTGGCATTAGGGCAGTACGTCATCCTCGTTGCCAATAATGCCGACTTTAGCAATCAACAAAATGCAGTGAGTTTTCAATATGTGGATGTTTCTAACATCTCCTTTTTTGATCGAAAAAATAGGCAAGGCAAACAAGAGTTTATTGTGATGCATCGGAAAACAGGTGCGCCTTTGGAAGGTGTTCGAACGACGTTCTTTAACCGCAAATACAATCGTCAATCCAACAGACAAGAATATAAAAAGACAGAAGAAGGAAAGACAAATAAGGAGGGCTACATCGCTTTTGCTGGCGCAGACCAAACCAATTATCGCGTTCAATTTCAGCATGGAGCGGATCGCCTTTTCCTAATAGAAAATTACTATAACTATCGCCGTCAAGCAAATCGACAAGCCCAACAAGTCACCTACTTTTTTCTGGACAGAGCGATTTATCGACCTGGGCAAACCATTTACTTCAAAGGCTTGGCCATCGAGAAAGATGCCGATCAGATGCCGCGTATCTTGACCAACGAAGCGGTAGAGGTGACCTTTCTAGATGTCAATTATCAGGAAGTGACCAAATTGAAATTGAAAACGAATGACTATGGTACTTTCAGTGGATCGTTTACCGCGCCGCGGAGTGGATTGTTAGGGCAGATGAATATGACTTCTAGCATTGGTGGCAATCGAAAATTTTTTAGAGTAGAGGAATACAAGCGTCCTAAGTTTGAAGTTGAGATTGATCGGGTAGAGGAGGCCTATCGATTGAATGAAGCGGTAACCATTAAAGGGAAGGCCAAAGCCTTTGCTGGAAGCAACGTCGATGGCGCGAAAGTGACCTACCGAGTGACGCGAAAGGTATCTTATCCTTACTATCCGTATTGGCGATATCGCTATTTTCCTCCAGTCGGAAATCCCATGGAGCTGAGCAATGGAGAGACCCAAACAGATGCCAATGGCGCATTTAATTTCACCTTTACCGCCATTCCAGATCGTTCAGTTGATCAGGCCCTTCAGCCTCAATTTAATTAT
>JBCCSR010000930.1:0-3049 GCA_039199865.1 Bacteroidota bacterium | reverse complement strand
CCAACCCACCGCGGACCACTTCACCACGCGCCTCACTCTGATGGTATTTTTGTAAACAAGGGTCCAATTTTTCCCATCTTTTTTGTGGATCTAAACCACTTTGATACTGTTGTGGAGTAATCGTATAGATCAGGAGTTTTCGGTCTTCCAATCCTTCGGCTTCAGCGCGAAGTGCAGCCATTTGTCTTTGGTACTGCTCGTTTTGAGTATCTTTTGTCAACAATAATAACAAACGATTTTCCCAGCGATGCGCCGAAAAGTCCTGGGCATGAAGATTTGAAAACGATAGCATGACCATCAAAATAACAGCGGAGTGTTTTGTGCATTGCACCCACGATAAATTCTCTTTGGTAAACACTGTACTCATGATTTAAAGGGATACTTGATTTATTTCTCCGTAAAGTAACTTGATGTAAATCAGAACTCCTCTCCTACCCACTCAAGGCATCGGATAGCCTTTGAGATTTCCATGACAAACAAAATATAGCAGTTCATTGCTTACCCGTTGAGACGATGCAGGAAGTAGCAATGTTCCGTTCATTTCAACAGGTGGTTAGGAGCAGACGCTCCGCTCTTCTAGGTCTTTCTCTTCTTCTTCTTTGCTGCTGGAAACAAAACATTATTCAAAATCAAGCGATAGCCTGGAGAATTGGGATGTAAGCTCAAATCCGTTTCGGGATCATTGACATAGTGTCGATAATCTTCCGGATCATGACCTCCGTAGAAGGTCCAAAAGCCTTGACCAAAAATGCCGTGTAGGTAACGCGTTTCGTTGGCGGGCTTGTTTTCACCCAAAACCAACACGTTCGACTTGACGTAGCGTTTTTTGTAAGCTGTTGTTTGTCCCATAAATCCTTTGACTGTACGGGTATGGCACTGCGTCAGCATCGTAGGAACGGGATCCCACTTGGCAGAAAAATCAAAAAGGGTAAAATAATCTTGTTGAGGAGCAATACTCCGACCACGACCGTGGTCAATAGTAGAATATTCGTAAATCAGTGGATTTTTAACGAGATCAAAATCTTTGAAAGCAAACGTTTTGCTGTAATCCAGTTTAGACTGAGCGGCGGGGTCCGGTGGATCACCATCGTACATGTAATCACAAATATCTATCCCTTCGGCGGCTAATGCGATATCGTAGGTATCGGTAGCAGAGCACATGGCAAACATAAAACCACCCCCCGCAACGTATTCGCGGATATTTTTGACAACGGCCAATTTGAGTTGAGAAACCTTGGGAAAGCCTAATTTATCCGCCAAAGCTTCCATTCGCCTTACGTTCTCCTTATACCAGGGCATGGTATGATAAGTTCGATAAAAACGGCCGTACTGACCGGTGAAATCCTCATGATGGAGATGCAACCAATCGTACTCCGGTAATTTATCATCGAGTACCTCTGTATCGTAAACCACCTCATAGGGAATTTCAGCATAAGTCAATACCATCGTTACGGCATCATCCCAAGGTTGGACCTTTTCCCCTTTTGCATTAACATCCGGAGTGTAGACCGCAATTTTTGGGGCCACCTCTAATTTGACCGCGTCCATATTGACTTCGGGATTAGAAATGTCCATTAAAATCTTGTTGAACTGTACATCCGGAATGACTTCAAAACTGACGCCTCGGGTCAAACATTCCTTTTCGAACGCTGGATTGTGCCGAAAGGCAAAACTTCCCCCCCGGTAATTGAGCAACCACCAAGCATCGAGATCATTGTCTAGAATCCAATAAGTGATGCCGTAGGCTTTGAGGTGATCTTTTTGTTTTTCATCCATTGGCAAAAGCATGTAAGCTGCTTTTGCGGAGAAAGTTCCGAAAAGAAGGAAAAGAGAAAATAAGAGCAATTTTTTCATGTCGAGGGTATTTGGTGGGGCAGTGGTCTTTTCTCGCTTTGCCGCCACTTTTAGTTTAGATACCTAAGTTGAAATCAAAAGCTAAAGTTTACACAAATCGCCAGAAAATGCAAGTTCTACCGGGATTTTAAGCAAAGCCTTAGTGTTCTAGCACTACAAACTTAGTTGTTGTTTAAACGCTCAATCACCTCTTTTGGTCTACCAACAGTATCATGATATTTTTTGACGCGTGGTTTTTGGACGACAGAACCATCATATTTACTGTTCATTTCCGTAATGTAATTGCTCAAGGGAGGCAAACCAACAGATTTTCGGTGGACATTCACCACTTTTTCTGAAGATACTTTGATGGGAATATAAGTCTTCTGGCGAGTATCGTATTTGACCTGAGTACCATAATGCTGCTCTCTTCCCATGTTGATCAGTACTCGATCTGACAGATAAGCAAAATCCTTCAGGGAGGCATCATTCCGATCTACCGCTCTTTTCATCAGTCGAACCACTTTCATCTGAAGTTCAACATCGTGGTCAAAATGCTGGACCATCTCCCAAAATTGGTGGGAGCTCTCCTCTCCTACCATGCTGTAAGTGGGAAAACCGTATTCATCGACAATTTTTTTGGCAGCCTCATAATTGACCATAAAAGATTCTTCGATCATGGCATCGTTTTCCTTCATCGGTTTGGAGTCCCAACCATATTCGCGTAGGAGTTCGCTTTTGCGGTTGCGCAAATCCTGATATTTTGTCGAGAGATAATCAATTTTTTGGGACAGCTGGGGATGTTTTACTGGTTTTTGAGCCGACAAGTTTTCGTTCCAACCCATCAATAGGCAAAAGGCGAGCAACAAAGTGAGTTTATTCATGTTCTAGATTTAGGTGGTGACACGGAATCAAATATTGGCAGGATAAAATGTTAACAACGATATCGGCATAACAAATCCTACCAAATAAACGTATCTAAATCATACAACATATTCAGTGCCAAATCATCGCTTATTTTGGCCTTATTGCAACCAAAACGGTAGGTTTTGAGTACAGAACATTAAAATTTTGTTTAATGTAGTAGCCAAAAGTAATTGCTTTAAGCTTGTTTTGGCTACTACATTAAACAAAATTTTAATGTTCTGTACTCAAAACCTACCGTTTTGGTTGCAATAAGGCCAAAATAAGCGATGATTTGGCACTGAATATGTTG
>JBCCSR010000929.1:0-3051 GCA_039199865.1 Bacteroidota bacterium | reverse complement strand
GGGAGCGGCCGCCGTCAGACCAGGCTTGGTGAATTCTTTCAAATACTTTCTTATCGTGGACCATTTTGTCTCTAAACAACAGCAAATGGTCTTTGCCTTTAGCAAACACAAAGTCTTTCTCGGACGCTAGATCAATAATCTGATTCTCTTGTTCTTTGCAGATATAAACACACTGATTCTTTGATAAGCGCAGCAATAAATTGTCTTGAATCTTACCGGAAAAATCATCGTACACATCCTGTGAAGGTCGAGTAAAAATTAACATCAACTTTTTCATTTCTTTACTTTCGTTTTCATGGCAGCCGCAAAAAGGGTTCGTGTTAAATTGATTTTACTCGGTTGTTCAAACAAAAATCGCTTCACTACTGAGTAAGGAATAAAGGGGATATGATCCGCAATATTTCTCGGTTTGCCCTTACCCGAAGTGAGGATAACTTGTCCATCAAAACGCTTTGGTGGATCTACGTCAGAGACCATAAATTGTGCTTCTTGACCCGCCCTGTAATTGGGGTTCAATTTGGGGTTCAGCCAGTGAATAAAGTCCAATGCTCTTTCGGGGTTAGAATTGACTATTTTTTCTACCAGCGTAGTATGGATAATCAAAAAATCAAGCTCGCGCTCTTGATTGCGCTCGGGAATTTGATCGATCCACTTTTTGATTTTTTGTTTGATGCCTTTCTTATCCATAAAACTTGCTTGTCCCAAATCAACCCGCTCCGTCTCTTTGGCATTGGCCACTTTTCGGGGAATAAAGATTCGCTTGACTTCCATATCAGAATCATCCATTAGCCGATGTGGTGCATTCTTATCTCCTTTACTGTAAAGGCGTATTTTCGTCTCAAACTCATCTTGAATTCGTTCATCCAAAATGCCAATGTCGGTAAAAGCCATTTCAATCAATTCTTCTTGGCGATAAAATCGATTCTTTTCACTGATGATTTCTCCTAATATAAAAGTGGTAGGGTCTTGAGAATAAAAAGATTCATAATACAAGCTATAATTGTTTTCCCTCAGATTGAGCAAAGCATTGGGGATGCCATTACCATGATTGTCAAAATTGATACTAAAACGCAATTGTTTTTTTGCCTCACGTGTATTGGCAAACTCATACACCCTGGGGGCTCCATTTTCTCGGTGGTAAAACTCCTTGAGTTGAAAATTGGAAACCAATCCATTCTTTTTTAAGCTCTCCTCGATGGTAGCAAGGTCATTGGTAAAGTTGGGCCATCGATAGTTTTTTGTCGTGCTATTGCCCCATAAAAGAATACTAAGATCACGATAACCAAACTTATTCTTTTCGGATTCAGAAACGCTCTTTTTCGGATTGTTCTCCTCCACCAAAGCCAAAGTTCTTTGCTTCCAAATATGATTTAGTACATCATACACAAATTGCTTATCCTCATAATCTTGTAATTTCTTTTTCAATTGTTCAAAGGCGGGAGTGCCCTTATCAATAATCACGATTCGATGGGTATTGACGTTGATGGCGTTCAAAGCATCGTCGGTAATCCCCAAGTGGCTATGGGTATCTCGAATAATCACTTTGACAGAATAATCAGATTTATGCCAAATCTCGTCTTTTTTGGGCATCCGAACTTTGATCCCTCGTTCTTGCAAATGATTGTCAACAGCACCAAGATTGTCAAAAAAGTCATTAGCGCTTTGCTGTACAATCTCCAATTCCTGGGGGGCTTGAACGTAAAAGCGGAAGAGCATATTCTTTTCCTCATCGATTTCAACCCTAATCAGTTTTTCACCAGTGGGTTCCATGACTTTCTTGTCGATCTGACTCATGTCAACTTGTAGTAAATAAGCCGCCGCAATTTTCATTTCGGTAAAGCCCAGGTTTTCCAAACTGAGCTCTCTTTTGTTGGAATTAAAAATGGGCTCTTCCAACATATCTTGGAGTCGATCTACCAGCTTTTGATCGCGTCTTCGCTCTTGCTCTCGATCTTGTTTTTGTCCCTGCGCCTCTGGCTGAGTATAGTGTTTTCCAAGATTATCTTTGATGATCAATTCGTAAAATCCAGATAAGATGCCATGCTCGCTTCGTCGATAATCAATGGTAAACTCCAGGCCTTCTTTCATGGCCAATTCATCCTTAATATTGGAATGCTTAAATGCATTTCTAATCACATTTTCAATAATGATGTACAAGGCATGCGCTCCCAATCGACTATTGGGAATGGTAACATCAATGTCTTTTTTGTTGGCAAATTTAACCTTGATATTATCACTTTTGTAGTTTTCCAAACCACTGATATTGTCAAACAATATTTTCTGAAAACGATTGTACTGATCATTGCTTTTTTCTGCTTCATCTTTTAGAAACATATTCAACAAATTGGCTTTCAAACGGTGCGTTACGATCAGGTGAGGTTTACCAACAGACACATCGGCAATGAAGCCCATTCTGGTACGGAGATAGGAATGAAAGACATGATAATCCTCTACCGTATAATCATTGTCTAGCCGCTCCCTCGAAATCCGCTCTAAAATATTCGATCCAATATTGTGAGACAGATTTCGCGACATGACTTTGGCGACTCCCGTTCCCATAATACTGTCTCGAACAGAATTGTTGACAATTTGACCATAGTAAATCTTGTCCATAAAAGGATGGATTAAAGGACCATATAAGGATCGGATTGTATAGATGAATTCTTTTAGTAATTCCGGTTGATCATGGGTAAGGTGTACAAACTGCCCTTTACTGTTCTCAATCACATTTCGAAACCCTAAAATGAGAAAACCAACGTTAGGAGCTGACTCTTGAATACTCGTGGAAGCAATGGGCATCACGATACTAGAATGAGCAAAGTAACGATTGGCTCGCCATACAAAGGTGGGAGACATCGGAAACTTTGACATGTGATCCAGCTGTTCCTTCAAGCGTTCCCACAAAAAATTTTGGTAGCCATTTTCCGTTCTTGCGGTCCTCAGTATTTTAATGAACTCCCTATGTTTAAAATAAGGTCGGAGCGATTCCATCAACAAGAGGATAATCTTGTTGAGTTGTTCGATAAAGTCTTTCTTTTCCATTTCATTTTG
>JBCCSR010000928.1:0-3058 GCA_039199865.1 Bacteroidota bacterium | reverse complement strand
GTAAATATTTGCCAGAGCAATATCGCCAAGCCAAATTAGCAGCAGACGCTTTTCCACCCCGCATATCGTTGCGAATAAATTTATCGATTAGGCCATTGGCTTCCAGGTTTCGACCAATTTCGGGCGTCTTGTCATCAGAACCGTCGTCGACAATGATGATTTCAACATTTTGGTACGTTTGCTCACTCAATGATTTGACGAGCTTGTAGATATTTCCTCCTTCATTCTTTCCCGGAGCAATCAAAGAAATCAAAGGCATCTCATTCCAAAATGCCTGCCGAGCGCGTTCCCAGTCTGCTTTGCGCTTTTTAGAATTGAGCTTGTAGATAAACAAGACCCAAAACTCGAGCAATACATAACGCGTCATCTCAAAGAGAATGAAATACCAAAAAACCCGCATCATCTTGAAAGGGCCGGCATGATACCAATATGTAAAAAATTCTACTATATCAAACATGACGCTTCATTGGAAGGAAAAAATGACCATCTTTTTGTCTGTAATCACCAATTAAGATGTTACATCAGTCTCCGCTCGGAGTTGGGTCAACTCTACTTCTACCTTTATTTGACTATCTTCAATGTTGCTTTTGACCAAGTATTCCAAGTTGTAAATAATGACGCCCCTAATTTCTTGGGCTTGCGCCTCGGTCGTTTCCGTCATTAGATAGTAGTAGTCTCCCGGATTGTTGGAAGCTACCATATCGTATTCCTTCAAATAACTTTTTAACACTTTATTAATTTCATTTTGCAACATTTTTGTTTCTCGCCAACTCAACTTGTTCAACTGAGGGTCAATCAACTTTACTTTTCCAAAAAAACTTTGAGAATTATTGCGCGCGGCGCGCGCTTGTTCTTGCCGCAAAATATGCTGAAACACTTCATAACTATACACGCCGGTAATCTCTTCCTCTCCTCTCCCCTGATCATAAGACTTACGGGGCAAGCCACTTAAAACAAGGTGCTTTCCTTTAGATGTCAATAGCATTTTTCGAATATTGTACTCCTGTAAATGACGCACTTCATTAACATCTTGACAATCAATACACAAATAGGTAAAAACCGGATTCTGAAAAAAGTCATTACAACTATTGCAGCCATAAATATGAGAAGGCTTATCATAATCTACACCGATGTGCCTTAAGATTTTTTGACATTTAGGGCAGATTAAATCATCACTATACTCTTGAGTAAAGTCAGATTCAGGACCGATGTAAGCACATTGAAAATGGTGAATTAAATCTTCTACTTTTAGATCAATACTACCACAGGAACTGCAAGTTTCTCGAATATTGTGATGGGCACTGTGACAATTACCGCACAAATGAACCTTGTCCACCGCATCCTCATCGTTGAGATAGCCATCTTGCTTGGCCAATCGTAAGATGTCCAGTATTTTTCCGGCATCTTCATCCTCAAATTGTCGACTTAAAAAAGGAAAAAAATAACTAATGCGAGACATGCGAAGCGGGATGGGGACTAGATCAATATCTCTAGCGTACAAGTATTGTAGGGTCTTGTACATGGCCCCAAATTCTGTCGATGGAAATTTTTGTTGTAAATACAATCGTTCTACTCGCTCTTTGATCAGTCGGGTCGTTTGGGCCACTACTTGGTATTGCGTCAAATCAGTCGTTCCGTCGCAACACGCTACCATCATCGGGGACAGGTTTTCGTAATTGACCGCAAAGATGGGCTTGAGGTAGATTTCTGGATCGTAATGTTTGCGCGTTTCATTGAACACCTTTTCAAATAACTTGACCTCGGAACTATTGATGATGATCGCATCTACGTAATACAATTTAGAAGCATCAAACTTGGCTTCTTCTTCAACAAACATAAACAACAAGTCTTCGTACTCAATCAATGTTTGCTTGTTAACACTATTCAATGTCCGCATGATTTCTGCATTTTGATAGGTGGACGATAAAGAAGCATAGGAACTGCCATTCAACGCTCAACCGACGTTCATCTGAAAAAAAGTCAAATATTATACCACATGGTAGCTCGATCTAGCGTTTTCGTTTGACTACCGTAACCGCCATTTTGTAATAACCAATCCAAAGGCCAGCTTCATCCATATCCAGGGGGAGAACATCGACAACGATGGAGCGTTCGACCGGCTCGTATTTCTTCTGAAATTCGGGGGGAAGTTCGTAAGTGGATACGTAGAAATTATCAATGACCCCTTTGGAGGTCGTTCCGTCGGGAAATTCGATCAAGACCTCTTCACCCAAGCGAATTTCCTGATACAATTGCTGGTTGAAATAGGCTTTGATCTTGAGGTTTTCCAATTGATGAATCACCATAACATCTTTCGATTTGTAGCAGACCTCGTTGGGACTATTGTTGATTTGACCAATCTCTCCTTGCGTGGGGGTCACATAATAGTAGACCGTATTGCGGTATTCTACGTTGGCCGCAATTTGTGTCTTTAGATGCTCGTCTTCTAATTTTTTGGCCGCTTTCTCTTGTTTGCGTAGAGAATATAAATGCCGTTTCAGAATTTTGATTTCCCGACGAAGGGCGTCCAAATCGGATTCATGCTCGGTGATATCAGACAAAATGGGTGGAAGTTTGTGCGCCACGTCAACCCCCAACAAAATCTGCCGTTCTTGTTCAGCCAATTCCTGCTTCTTGGCCGCAAGAGCCACCTTAACCCCTTTTTTCCGACTATCCTTAATGGCAATCTGCCGTTTCACGTTCAACTTTTCTCGCAAAAACCAACTACTACCACTTCCCGCTCGATTGTTATTGATCGTCAAATTTTTGACATCATTGTCAATCTGTTCTTTGTCCTCATAAGTATACATAAATAAGGTGTCGCCGACGGTAATCGCATCTCCTTCCTTGACGCAAATTTCCATCAGACGGATGTCATCCGTAAAATTGACGGCCATTTTATCGAGGATCACCTGACCATGCACCTTAATGAAGGTAACGCTGTTGTAGACTTTATTCACGAAATAACCAACGATAACCAGTAAGGCCAGGATAAAGAGGAGCCTGTCCCAGTTAAACTTCTTCTTAACGGGCGGCTCATCAACTGTTCTCAGAACAG
>JBCCSR010000927.1:0-3059 GCA_039199865.1 Bacteroidota bacterium | reverse complement strand
CCAGTGAGTTTCCCATATTGTTTGAAATCAACGCTGATTACTTGTTGATAGGCTGATAATATGAGTGTTCCATAAAAGATCCCAGATCTTGTCGTCGTAATTTTGACTCCTCTGATACCTTCGCTATCAATGTCAGCATAATTATGAGGGTGTCCCCATCTTCCAAGAAACATATTTCTACTCATGATATAAATTTTATTAATGAATCAATAATTTACTTTTATTTTTCTTTAAGGTTCAATCAAAAAATGGTCATTCCAATTTATAAATCCCCATACGTATTACTTGTGTTACGGCTAAAGCGTAAACTTGTTTGGATAATAAGTGTGTTTTTTGTTTTTATTTTCCCGGTTGAGCGAAAGCGAGTCAATAACATTTTGAGCCAGACAAAAAACGTAGGCCTACCTGGAAGGCATGATGAAGCCCATTTCAGAAGAAAATGCTCCATTGAACCCCCTTTGCCTTGACCAAATCATTTCTACTGCTTAATTTGCGTTAGAATCCCTATATATATGGTCCGACGCTGTGTTCTTGTTCTTTTTTTCTTTTTCCTGGGGCTTTCCTTTTTTCAAGCGAAAGCACAGCAATACGATATGACCCATTTTTCTTCCAACTCCGTTGGTCATTCACAGGTATACGACCTGCTAGAAGATCAAAGAGGGTACATCTGGATTGGAACTTGGGGAGGTGGGCTCAGCCGTTTCGATGGACAGGAGTTTTATACTTTTGGTGAAAAGGAAGGCTTAGCTAGCATTTATATTGCCGCTCTTTTGGAAGATCGACAGGGTAATATTTGGGTAGGCTCCGACAAGGGATTGAGCCGTTATGATGGACGAAATTTCGAAGCCATTACTTTAGTTGAAGGACAAGCAATAGGCATCCAATGCATCGAACAAGATAGCAGTGGGGCCATCTGGTTGGGGACAAGTCAGGGTTTGTTTCGCCATTGGAAAGGGCAAACGATATCGTGGTCGACAAAAAGTGCTTTTCCACCTAACTTGAAAGTACTTAGCCTGTATTATGATCAACAACATCGATTGTGGGCGGGCACTAACGGTGGCGCTTACTGCCTGGTAGGCGATCGCGTTGAGGTGTACACCGAAGAAAATGGCCTGACCAGCAATACCATCCAAGCCATTTGTGAAGATGTGAACGGGCAAATCTGGTTGGCCACCATAGATGCTGGTATTGTCATTTTTGATGGTCGAGAATGGCTTCGCTTTCGCTACTCCGATTTGCTGGAAGATGGCTTGGGCATCAATCAATTGTTCCGAGATCGGCAGGGACGCATTTGGGTCGGCATGGCCAATCAGGGCGTCTTCATCTGGGATGGCGTAGATCAGGAATACCGCTTCATTCGAGAACGCGATCAGGAAGGCTTGGAAAGCGACAATATCAAAAGCATCATCCAAGACAGCTGGGGAGATTATTGGCTGGGTACTTCTGGTGGCGCTTTGAGCAAATACTTTTCTTCTGATCTACAATTTACCAATTACACCGAGCAAGACGGCCTAGCTGATCGAGAAATCTATGCCCTTACTCGGGATAGCCTCCAACAAATTTGGCTGGCCACTTCCAGGGGCATCTCCATTTTTACTGGACAACAATTTGTCAATTACAGCAAAGACAATGGTTTTATGGACGTCAAATCCAGAGCCATTTTTGCCGATCGAGATGGTGCCATCTGGATTGGTACCGAGGGGAAGGGACTGGCGGTTTACGATGGACAAAGTTATCGTTTTTTTAGATCGTGGGATGGCTTGGGTGGTGATCTAATTCAAGACATCACTCAAGATAGTAGTGGACACATTTGGGTGGCAATGGCCGATGCCGGTATTGCTCGTTTGACCTTGGATCCACGGGATAGCCTGGGCAATAGTTACTTGATCAAAAGGTTTGGGGAGAAAGCGGGTTTGCCCGATAGCTATATTTATGACCTCCACATCGATCAACGACAATGCATTTGGTATGCTAGCCGAAGAGGGGGAATTGGCTACATTCAAAACGATACTACCATTTATCATTTTGGCTTGGCCGATGGATTACCAGAAGCGGAAGTAAGAAGCATTTATGAAGATAAAAACGGAAGCATCTGGGGCGCCACGGCGCGTTCGGGCATTTTCAAATTTTCCTTACGCAAAGATACTTTTGACATTCAACAATTTGATCGCAATCAAGGCTTGAGTTCCAATAATATTTATCAGATCACTTTTGACGAAGCGGGAATCATGTGGTTGGGGCATCAATCGGGGGTAGATCGAATTCAGTGGAATAAAACGCGCAACCAAATTCAGCAAGTACAAACGTATCGTTCCAGCGAAGGATTTCTGGGGGGAGAGACTTGCGAAAGTGCCGTGTTGGTGGACAGTAGCGGTAGCATTTGGTTTGGTACGATGGGGGGCTTGGTCCATTATCAAGCCAAGTCGAGTTTGACAAATGAAATTCCTCCCAAATTGCATTTCACCAATGTCCGCTTGGCTTATGACTCTATTGCCAAGACCTCCTACGCGCCCCTGCTCAACTCCTGGGGGCTACCACAAACCCAACTCGTTTTTCCCCATCACGAAAATCAACTCGCTTTTGAATTTCAGGGCATCAATCTTCCCGCGCCAGACCAAGTGACCTACAGTTGGCAATTGCAAGGGCTCAACAATGCCTGGTCGCCCCCCCAAAGCAACAATAGTGTCAACTTTGCTCATTTGGAACCTGGGAGTTATGTTTTCAAAGTCAAAGCCTTCAATGAAGACCAAGTAGAAGTTGAAACAGCACTGGAATGGCCCTTTACTATCGCCCCGCCCATCTGGGAAACTTGGTGGTTTCGCTTACTGGCGATTACAACGCTAACATTATTTTTACTTTTCATTCTAGCAACCTGGATTCGTCGGATTCGCCGTAAGGCCAGAGAGGAAGCCGCACGTTTGGAAATGGAAAAAAATGTGTTGGAGCTTGAGCAAAAAGCCTTGCAATTGCAAATGAATCCCCACTTCATTTTCAAACGTGCGGCTTCCTCTCTGGCCTTACGGCGAATCCGACGAATCCAGGTTGCTAGAATGAAAAGT
>JBCCSR010000926.1:0-3060 GCA_039199865.1 Bacteroidota bacterium | reverse complement strand
CCGGAGCATTGCCATTGTAATTCAAATCGAAGTTGTAGCGAAACATCGCTCCATCTCTTTTGAGTTGAGGAAATCTGATCTCAACTTGAATATCCTCCAGATGCTGGGAAACAAATTCAAATTGGATCTCTCCTGACTTGATGATCATTTCCTGTAATTCGATATTATTGTAAAAGTTGACCGGAACAGAAACATAAGTATCCGGCAGTACAAAAGGAAAGTCGGGAATTTGCTCGAAAATTTCTTCCGAAGATTTTTCCGGGCCTTCGTCTTCGTAGAAAAAAGTGTAATTGCCATTTGCATCGCTTGTCAACTGACTTAAATCTTCATCGGAGCTATCCAATAAATCAGCAAGGGTACTCACCGAATTGATGATTGGGACTGCATAGGATGCCTCAAATTCTACATCTTGGATTTCATCAATATCAGAAAACTGATTACAGGCAGGAAGAAACAGCATACCGCAAGTCATTGCGATTGCCACCGGGACAATGAATCTTCTCATAATAAGGTTATTTTGGAATAATCAATTTTGTTAGAGGTAGAAAACAAGTTCTACCCAAATTTTGTGCAAATTAAGTTGATTTGGGTATCGGTGAATTCACGATTGATCAGACGATGATCATTCAGTAAACTTTACCGATTGAATAGTGGTGAGTTATTGTTGATATTCCAGAGTTTTGCAAGAATCAAGCCATTTAAGAGTTGAAGTAGCGGATTTTTTTTTCGAATTGACCTAACAATTTAGCTACGATTTGCTCAATAGATAGCCTTTCGAAAGGCTTTTCCACAAAACCAGAAATAAAAGGAAAGCGTTGAGACAAGTCGGCAAAAACCGTGGAGGAATGATCTCCCGACAAAAAAAGTAAGGTTTGTGAGAGCAGAGGAGCAAACAGGAGCTCCAATTGCTCAATGAAGCGTTGGATCAGCGAGAGCGGAGCGTCGACATTGAGCAAAATGACCTGTGGTGGAAATTGATGTCCGTAGCAATGTAGATCTGTTAGTGCTTTTGACAAATTGGTTTCTAAGTGGAGTTGGAGGGGGAGTAATTCTCGATCAACCAATTGATTGATTTTTTGGAATCGTGCAGGAGTTTCTCCAAGAAATAGAAATTTCAAGTGGTTGTTTTGGTTATAGTGTTCCATAAAAAGCATGTTCTACCTGAATACAATAATGCAATAATACAAATTAAATTTATTTTTAATGTATTATTTGTGGATTTAACATGATTTTAATCTAGGAAGTGCAGTTTGAGCGCGAAATTATGGGCGGCAAACCACAGATGGACTGAAGCCGTCTGGTTTGCCGCCTTTCAATAGGTGTTCTTTAGCAGGGGACTGCTTGGATATTGAAATTTGCCATTTTGTTGATTATTTTTTCTGGGACAATTGAATTTGGCAAAATTTCGTTGATGGCAGGGTTATCTGCCAACTCGTCTTGTTGGGTTAGGTCCGGGTTTTCACACTGGAGGTATAAGGCGGTTTTTGGGTGTTGTAGATAGAACTCAAATAGATAGATTTCAGCGAATTCAAGACCATTGATCAAGGGCAGGTCAACTTCGGCCAAGATAGCGGATGGGAATTGTTGTGGGCTACATTGCCGCAAATAATTGATGGCCTGAATTGGATGATCGAATTGCTTACTTTCGATATCTCGATTGATTAAACTGGGATGTGAGTCCTGCTGGGGATGACAAAGGTCTGGGGCACCAACAAAAAGTAAATTGATTTTGCTGTCCATAAGAGGGTAATTGTAGGAATACCCCGTTGACGGCTCGTTGAACCCCAATAATTGAAGTGGTCGCCCGTTGGGAGAATTCCGGTTAAAAATATCTTAATTTCACCTTTATAGGTTCAGTTGGGGCAACAGGTAATTTTTCTTTACGCTGTTTTCAAGAGAGAGTTGGATTGTAGAAGATGTGTAAGTGATTCTACAGAATAGCTAAGGTATTTTCCGTTGGTCAGCAAGTCAAATATCGTCTTCGCGTTTTCTAGGTTGAGATGGCTACGCAAAAGCAGCAAAAGTTTGAGTGATCGACTGAATTGCTCTATCTTCCTGATGAGTTTTTCCAATCTTTCATTGAGTGGACTGTCCTCATGCTGTTTCACCAAATTACTTTGTTCGTATTCGATGAACTGGATGCGAGAATCAATGATCGCGAAAACTGCCTCTTTCAAAGTCGATTGCTGTTCATTTTCCATGACCAGGTTGCTTTAATAACCGAAGAATTTGACCTGTATTGTGTGTAGCCGCTCAGAGTAGTTTGCGAGTAAGGTCGATAGGAAATAGAGATTGACCTTATTTTGTGTATAGAACAAATATATAATATGTTTTTGTCTAATGCAAGTGCCATTGACTAAAAAAAGCACCAATTTGACCGCTTTGACCGTCTGATGACAACAAAAGCAGTTTAGAGGCGTTTATCAGTCTTTACTAATGCGCGCCCGCCTTTTCAGCATCAAATCCATCATTTGAATGTCAAAAGCATGGGATTGAGCGTTAAATTTTGAATTTTAAACCGCCTCTTTAGTAAATTTGTGTCATGAGAACGCTAAGTACCATCAGCGATCCGGGATTCGATAAGAAACAAGAGTATAATTTCTTAGATCGCATTTTCGTCAATTATATCAAGGATGAACGGGATTTACCCTTCATACATCTGACTTTGCAAATCAGTGTCATTGTGATTCCATTTGCCATTTTTCTCTTCACACCTGTTTTGGAAGGGACGGCCTGGTGGGGAGCAGTAGCCGTTTACTGGGTTTTGTGGATCTATTTTTTGGGTCCATTTACTCTGATGCTACACAACACCAGTCACCGTGCATTTTTCAAGCGGGAGTACGATTGGGCCAACCGCTACATTCCCTGGGTAATTGGTCCATTCATGGGGCAATCTCCTGAGACCTATTTTAGCCACCACATCGGAATGCACCATGCCGAAAATAATATGAACGGAGATAAGAGTTCTACCATGAATTATCAAAGAGACAGTTTTCGGGGATTTCTTCACTATTTCGGCGTGTTCTTATTTATCGGTGTGGTAGAGCTGATTGATTACTT
>JBCCSR010000925.1:0-3060 GCA_039199865.1 Bacteroidota bacterium | reverse complement strand
CGATTTGGTTCCTAAATTAGCATTTATTTTTTGATACAAAATTTTACTCAGTCGAAATTTTCTTATTAATGTATTTTTAAAAAATCATCTTAACCAGATCTCTAAGTATTCTTTCGAAAAGATACCTTTCGCGATAATTTTCCTATTTTCGCATCGATATTAAGCAACCATTTTAAAACCAACCACTGGACAGGAAACGACTTGCTATTTACTGGTCTAAATTTCCTTTTGAGAAAGGACTAAAAATAGGATAAGAGCAGGTCTAGTCAACCAGATCGGAGCGTAGCAATAATCAGATATAGAGCAAATTTTTCGAAATCTGATTGCTACAAAAAATTTTTAAACACATGAAAAACATCACTGTTATCGGAGCAGGAACGATGGGCAATGGTATTGCTCATGTCTTTGCGATGAAAGGCTATCAAGTGGCCTTAATGGATATCTCTCAAGAAGCATTGGATAGGGGAGTGGCGACCATTACCAAGAATTTGGACCGCATGCTCAAAAAGGAAAAAATCACTGAAGAAGACAAGAGCAGTACCCTCAGTAACATTCATCAATTTACCGATCTATCTGCTGCTGTCCGCGAAGCAGATTTGGTCATCGAAGCTGCCACGGAAAATATAGATTTGAAGTGTAAAATTTTTAAACAAATCGACGAAGCGGCTCCAGCGGGAGCCATTCTAGGAACCAATACCTCCTCTATTTCCATTACCAAAATAGCTGCAGTGACCAAACGGCCGGAGCAGGTCATTGGTATGCATTTTATGAATCCCGTTCCTGTCATGAAATTGATAGAAGTCATCCGTGGATATGCGACCTCCGATGAAACGACCCAAGCCATCATGGAGACTTCCAGATCACTGGGTAAAGTACCGGTTGAAGCCAATGATTATCCAGGTTTTGTGGCCAATAGAATTTTAATTCCAATGATCAACGAGGCAATTTATACCTTGCATGAAGGGGTGGCAGGGGTAGAAGAAATCGATACGGTCATGAAGTTGGGGATGGCGCATCCAATGGGCCCCTTACAATTGGCCGATTTTATCGGCTTAGATGTTTGCTTGGCCATATGTCGAGTGCTCTACGACGGTTTTGGTCAAGGGAAATATGCACCCTGTCCTTTGTTGGTCAATATGGTTACCGCAGGGAAACTTGGGAGAAAAACAGGAGAAGGATTTTACGTCTATGAACGGGGATCAAAAGATTTGGTCGTGGCCCCTTCTTTTCGGTAGCAGGAATACCCATTTTCTTCCTAATCGAATTTCATAAATGAAATTCGATTAGGAAGAAGACCCTTTATGCTTGTCAATTTCTCGCCGTTCTTTCTTGGTAGGTCGCCCAGCCCCCCTTTCCCTTCTTTCGGGAGCGGCTTTACCAATAAACCAATCTTTGTACTTATTGAGTTCTTCTTGGGGAGTAAGATCTTCGTAACAGACTTGTGCTAGGGGAGCAGATACGCGTTTTTCTATTAAATCAATCACCTTGTACTTTAGATTGAAACCATTTTTTCGTACTTCAACAATGGTCTCTCTTTCGAGCAGATACGCAGGTTTTACCGATTCCTCATTGATTTTGATTTTTCCAGACTTACAAGCGTCAGTAGCTTGTGAACGCGACTTAAAAATCCGTACACTCCACAACCATTTATCGATCCGTACTTTTTTCATTGGCTTATTTTTTCAAAACGGGTCTTTTCATTTTAAGTTTCTTCAGGGTTTCCACCACTTGCCTGGCAATGACATAATCTCTGTACCAACGCTGATCAACGGGTACGACATGCCAGGGAATAGTACTGTTATTAATGGCAAATTCGTAGGCATTTCTATATTTACGCCACAGCTTAGCTTCCTCCCAATCATTGGGATTATGCTTCCAATTCTTGGAAGGATCATCAATTCTTTCTTGCAATTTTTCTGCTTGGCGCTTTTGCGAAAGGTGCATGTAGAATTTTAGGATAGTCGTGTTGTTATCAAAAACCAATAATTCTTCAAAGGCATTGATGGCGGTCATTCGCTTTTTAACCATTGTGGGACTTATCCAGCCATGAACTTTTTGGATCAAAATGTCTTCATAATGAGATCGATTAAAGACTTTGATCATTCCTTTGGCAGGAGTTTCTTTGTGTACCCGCCACAAGAAATCATGGGCAAATTCCTCTTCTGTTGGCTTTTTAAATGATTTGACACTCACGCCGGAGGGGCTACAGCGCTTGAATACATTTCGGGTGGCCCCATCTTTTCCACTACTATCCATTCCTTGGAAAACAACCAAAAGACTGTGCTTGGATTCGGCAATCATTGTTTCTTGCAATTCTGCCAATTGCTTGGTCAATGTTTTTGTCGCTTTGCGTATTTCGTCTTTTTCTAAATGATCTGGAGCAGTTGTGGGGATTTTTGAAAGTTTAATCATGGTATCTCGCTTAAAATTTTAGGCTCCCATTTTACTTCTTTTTACCAAGTAGGATTGTAAGATGGTTTTGAAGCCGTGTTTGATATCTGCCTCAACGAAGTCGATCTTATATTGGAGGCATTTGATTTTTAATTGTTCATTGAATTGAGCCATTTGCTCAATGTAGTGATCTTTGACCTGATTGGATTGAAGGCGTACTTTTTCACCGGTTTCAATATCGATAAATTCGTAAGGGCGATTCTCAAACTTGAAATCGATTTCTTTATCTCGATCAACCACGTGGAATAAAATCACCTCGTGTTTGTTGTGCTTGAGATGTTGCAGGGCAGAAAACAAATGGTCCGTATTTTCAGATTGTTCAAACATGTCGCTAAAAATAATGACCATCGATCTTTTGTGGACACTGTCGGCAATTTGATGAAGCGCATCAGCGGCAGAGGTCGTTTTGTTTCTTTCAGGATTATTGATCAATTGATCCAGATAAGTGAGCATCAAGCGATAATGTGAAGTACTGGATTTACAACGAGTATGAATATTCACATTCTGGTCGAAGATACTCAGTCCAAAAGCATCCCTTTGCTTTTTGAGCATGTTCATTAAAGCCGCCGCGGCCAAGGAGGAAAAGCGCAACTTATTGATGGCGGCCTT
>JBCCSR010000924.1:0-3061 GCA_039199865.1 Bacteroidota bacterium | reverse complement strand
GATATACTTGATTTGCGCAGGAATGGTGTAATGCAAACCGATCTCCCTTAGACGGATATATCCAGCATCTTCGATGAAGGCTCCGGGGTGAACAAAAGCAGTAGAGGCTCGATAGTCTCCATTGGTGGCCACTCCGGTTGGATCTAAACCAGTATCGTCATAATCCCAAGTTACATTACCAAAATCATACAATAGTGTACTTAGGTTGATTCCGTCACCACCTTGTTTCCAATGCCACAACATATTGAATTCAAATCCTTTCCAGACCAAGCTACTCACTATAGACATGTTGAAGTCCGCTTCCATATCTCCAAATACCATAAAGTCATCTCCTTCTGGATCGACATTGCTACAATCGTCCGGAGTAATACACAAACTTGGATCGATGGTTCCGACCAATTGAGTTGCACTCATTCCTCCCTGATCGATGGTTCCATCACCATTCAAATCAAGTGGTCCTTGGATACGGCCTTGTCCGAGAGAAGCAGCAAAACCACCAGTGTTAAAAGCAGGAATATCCAAACGGGTCACGGTAGAATTGTTTTTCCACCAGTTCAATCCAAGTGCCCAAGACAAATCAGAAGTACGCAATACCTCTGCTTCCAAGCCCAACTCCAAACCTTTGTTTTGTAATTCTCCGGCGTTGACTACCTGGCGAGTAAAACCAATAGACGCAGGAATTTGCGCTCTCAATAAAAGGTCATCAATAGTCTTGATGTAATAAGTTGCGGTAAATAAAATGCGATTGCTCAAAAATCCTAAGTCCGCTCCGAATTCGACTTCGGTTTGTTTCTCTGGACGTACAATTGGATTACCACGCAATGGATCTGTGGCCAAACCAGCATTGCCCAAAACTTGAGTTGGTGCCAAAGCATTGAATCGATCATCAAAACCTGGGAAACGGAAAGAGCTTCCGAAAGCAATACGAGGCTTGATTTGTGAAATGATCGTCTCATCTATGGCCACCAAGTTCTGGATGTTCACAGCAAGACTGGCCTTAGGGGCCCAAAATACTTCGTTAGGATCTCCATTGTTGGAAGATTTATCACCACGAATACCAATAGTAGCAATTACTTTATCGTCCCAGTTGACTTCTTCCTGGGCAAAGAAACCTTTTACTTGATCTTGCAAACGATCTTGCTCTACCGAAATATTTTCTGCTTGATCGACATTGGTTTGAGAACCGTTCAAACCAGAGGCAATATTGGTTACAACATTACGATTACGATCCAACTGAATCACTCCAACCTGAGTTGTAAAATTAATGTTACTAGATGTGTAAAAATCATACACTAAAAGCGCAGAGATATTGGTTCTAGAACTGTGTCCGAAACCAGCAATCGACACTCCACGTAAAGAACTAGGATCGCGATAATAAGACAATTCTTGTGGGAACAAACCTGTCGCTCTGATGGTGTATTGATCATATCCACCTTCAACTACAGCCTTCAATACTTGGTTTTCTCGTTTGAAAACTTCGTAAGTCAAACGAAGACTACTAAAGAAACGATTGACTCGCTCTTGGTTGGTAATCTTATCTACTGTTTCCAAAACGTTGGAACCTACGCGAGTATTGGCGGGAAAGTTTCCATTTTCATCGGCAAACAAATCGTCCCAAGGGCGCGTGAATGCTTGTCCATACCCTACTGTAGTATTGGAGTTAGAGTTGTTGAACAAACCCCGATCGGCTACGCCATAAATGTACTGAGAGGTAAAATCTACGGTCAATTTATCCGAAATTTTGTGGCCAATATTGGCACGCAAAGAAGACTTGTCGTAACCCGTATTACTGACCAACCCATCCTGTTTGCGGAAAGTACCACTTACATAATATCTGGTTCGATCACTACCGCCACTAAAAGAAAGCGCGGAAATGGAATTGAGTGGACGATTGTCGTACAACTCTTTTTCATAATCGTTCAAACCATTGTCATCAAAACGTTGTGCTTCTTCCTCACCAAAAACAGAAACCACTTTATCACGATCCCAGGCCCGACTTCCCAACAATTGAATGGGGGCACCAAAACCAATCGTTTGAGAAAAATTGACTTGCGGCTTCCCACGGTATTTTCCACGTTTGGTGGTGATCAATACTACCCCACCAGCACCACCGACTCCGTAGATGGCTGCAGCGGAAGCACCTTTCAAAATTTCAATGGATTCAATATCTTCGGGAATGATGTCGGCAATCCGGTTAGAAGCATCATCCTGATTACTAGAAGTATTTCCACCTCCCGCAGCAGTGGTGACGATATCGGTTCCCAGGGGGATGGAGGAGTTATCGAGATAAACACCATCGATAATATAAACGGGTTGTTGGTTAAGGAATACCGAAGTTACCCCCCGTAAGCGGATCGAAAAACCACCACCAGGTGCCCCGGAGTTGGCGCGAATATCTGCCCCTTTGAATTTCCCGTATAGGGCTCCATCAACGGTGCTTTGCGCGGTCACTCCCGTCAATTCCTTAGAACTAATGGAAGCTACGGCATTGGCCAAGTTACTTCTCTTGACCGTAGAAGCCAAACCGGTGACCACCACCTCATCCAGACCGATTACATCTTCAGCCATGACGATCTCCAAACTGTTGTTATCTGCGCCAACTTCTAGTTCTTGGTTGGTATAACCAGTGTAAGAAAGTACTAGGGTTCCCGTCGCCCCTGGTATTTCCATTTTAAACTTACCGTCCACATCGGTAATGGTACCAACCGTTGTACCTTTCAATAAAACAGATACCCCAATTAACGGGTCTCCCAAATCATCATTGATCACACCAGACACTGTTGTTTGGGCGTTGACCGAAATCAAAGTCCCCAATACAAAGGCCAGTAATAGCAATGGTTTTAAGTTGAAAAATCTTTTCATACTAATCCAATTTTAGTTAAAAAAAAATGATGTATCATATTCAATATAGCTATGGATAATGCTATAGATTATGGTACATCATTTTTTTTTAACTAAAATTGGATTAGTATGAAAAGATTTTTCAACTTAAAACCATTGCTATTACTGGCCTTTGTATTGGGGACTTTGATTTCGGTCAACGCCCAAACAACAGTGTCTG
>JBCCSR010000923.1:0-3073 GCA_039199865.1 Bacteroidota bacterium | reverse complement strand
TAATTTTGAAGGGATACTTTTGATATGCAAAAACGATTCCAAAATGGATTTTACCCAATCTGTGGACTAAAAAAAATTAGTAAAAAAGTTAAACAAACGTCAAATACAAAAAGGCGATTATTTGTAAACAATCCCCTTTCAAGGCCTTAGGAAAAAACATCCCCCCAATGGACCCTATCATTATTTTTGAGGAATATTAATCTGTGACGCTTTTGCGGCGCAACTACTTTTTCAAACGAAGCACTCGAGGTTCAAATGCCGCTAAAAAAACAAAACCCGATTGTGTCCAATCGGGTCAAATTATAATTTTTAGAAAACCAAGAAGGACTACCGAGCAAGTCTTCGGATTCAATCAAAGATTTCGGGAGCAAGTGACAACACAGTTGATCCATTTACAGGAAACCCCAATAATAAAAATAGACGCTCATCACCAAACCAGAGAATAGTACGGTAGAAATCAAAGTTGGATTGGATAACTTTCGAACTCTAAAAATAAAATAAGCCATGGTCAGTAGGAGCAGACCCAAAAAGGCAGTTTGTACCAAAAATACATAGCCATGCTGAGCGGGCAAACCAAAAGCCAAAATATAAAAGTTTCGATCGACGGTATCTAAGATGGCTTTCACCAATCCACCGATACTTAGCACGCCGAGTAGGGAAGTCAGGATGAGTAAGCCATTCATTCCTTGATTGGCTTTGGACATGTTTTTACTCCGATACAAAGCATAGAGAAAGCCAAAGATGGATAAAATAAAAACCAACAAAGCAATAATCAGAGGAGCAAAAAAGATGAGATCAAATCGCTGTAAGCTATTGGCAAATTGCGATACCCCTCCACTGAGCTCAACGCTCTGAACGAAATTAACGGCCTTATCCGGCCCGTACTTCGTCTTGGTGGGAGCTTTCGTTGGATCACCGATAAACTCCCCCACGATCCTTGCTCCGATGTTTGAGATGCTTGGTGCATGACCGAAATTAGGCGCATTCAACAAAAAGCTGTTGCGGAATTTTCGCTGAGTAAGGACGCCGTTGCGGCTCGGAGTGATGGGATCGAATTCTCCGGAGATGACCAAGACCGGAACAGCAAGGTCGGAGTGAAACAAGCTATCGTTTTCCATAGAATCAGACCTATCCGTGTCTTTGTTCCACTGCTCACAGACCACAAAATCAGATTTGTAAAAAGACAGTCCACCCTTTAAACTTTGATATTGGGCACTGTTTTGATGATAATCGGCCATAGCGTTTCGAGGAATCACATCATTACAAATGACGCAATAATACATACCATAATCCAAGGTCAACGCTCTGGAAAATGCTTCGACCAAAGCCCCCAAGGTCTTTTCATTTTTCCGATGAAACTCCGTAATCAATAAGGGAATCACTTCAATCAACCAACGATCATAAAGTCCCTGATGAATGGCAATTTTAAAATCCTCCGCATTGTAAGTAAACTGCTGATTGGATAAAACTTTCTTAGGAACCTCAACGGTCAGGGGGGCTTTTTCCAGTGCGGCAATCGTAGCATAATAGGTCTCCTCCAAATTGGGATAAAGTTGATTGCAATTGGGGTCTTGCTCGCAAGCCACAAATAACTTTTCTAAGCTCCCCATATAATTGGAAGTGTTGGCGGTATAATATTGATCGATCCGGGGAATGGCAGAATCCAAAATCAAACTCTTTACATCCTGCGGAAAATAATGCGCATATTCCTGCGCCATTTGCGTCCCGTAAGAAACTCCATAAACATTCCATCGCTCATAATCGAGTGCTTTTTTCAAGGCATGCAAGTCATAAGCAATCGCTTGGGCATGATAAGCATTTACATCGATGCCTCTAGCAATCATATCGCGTTTACAGGCCATAGCCGCCTCTGCCTTTTGCGCTTCATCTTCCTCGTGACTTTGATTCGATGCCAAGATTTTTAAAATCTCCTTTCCCAGATCCGGACACAACTTAGGTTCGGAAAAACCGGTACCTCTCATATCCACCAAAACCAAATCACTGGTTCGAAGAATGGGGTGATTGAACCACATGAAAATGCCACCGATACTCCCCGCACCGGGGCCACCTTCGAGATAGACAACTGGTTCGGCATCGCTAGGTGCTTCCGATTGTCTTTTTAAGATAGTAACGGCCACCTGAATTTTCTTTCCTTCGGGTTTCGACCAATCTTCCGGTACGGATAGTTTTGCCCAGGTAATGTCTTCCCGGTCCTTTAAACTTTCGTGGAAAGGCTCACAAAGGGTAAAAGAAACACCGTCCGTTTGGGCAAATAGAAATAGGGGGAAGCTACAGAACAGTAGCGCCAATTGTTTGATTGTCATCATACTAAGAATTATTGATTAAAAGAGGGCTAGAAGTCGAAATCGATGGCCACATTTTCCTGCTTTTCAAAAGAAAGTTCCAAGTCGATAGAACCAATTTCACAAAGTGGGTTTTCGAGGACTACTTCGATGAGTTGCGTCATTTTGAAGAGGATAATCTCGATGGTCTCGCTGGAATAGCGGGAGGCATCGTAATGAACTACAGCACACAATTGTTGGTCTTTTTCATAAAAATTAAACGCCAAAGGTAGCCTACTTTCCCGGCATTTTACCGCAATGGGTTTTAATATGAGATCACCTAGTTGCTGCTCACCATTTATGGAGAAGTCGGGATTTTGGTAAACGACCAAGACATCAAAGTTGAATTGTCCCAGTTGAGCAAAGGCAATGTTCTGATGTGCGTTGATCTTTAAAAGTTGTCTTTGGGTTTTCAAGATCAAGTCTGCAAATACCTCCTGGGGTTTTAATTGGGTCCGCAATAGTAGCGTTTTGGCAAACATGCCAATTTGTTTATTTAGACTGGCCACTTCCCTACCAGAATAAATGGTTCCGATACCAATGTCTTTTCGATTGGCATATTTCCATATCAAGACATTCATCATCGTCATCAAAAAGGTATAAACCGTTGTCTGTTGCGCTTCTACCAATTGCTTGATTCCCCGGGTAATCTTGCTCGTCCATTCGAGAGGGTATTGACTCAGTTGATTGGGGATGGCTTCTAAATAATCATCGGTCGGAAAGCATTCAAC
>JBCCSR010000922.1:0-3083 GCA_039199865.1 Bacteroidota bacterium | reverse complement strand
TTTTCATTCTGATAGGAGCTTTCTATATTTGTGTCAGACCCCCGAGTACTTCTTTCAAGCTGTACCCAAATATTCCCAAAGTTTCATCCCAGTAAACCGCTTCATTCAAATCAATCGATCGCCTAATCGATATTCGATCTTTGGCACGCCGCATTATTGGCTGTAAGCATACTTCTTTAGCAGTATGCTCTTTGTCGTTTGTCGAGGTGGTCTGTTTGATTTCCATCCAGACAAAAAAGTATAGCCCCAATAGAATCTTGACAACAAGACACGGTAAATGTAAATGGTATTCATTACCTGTTCAATAATTAAAATTAACCAAAATTAAAATTACGATGAGTAGATTGCTACACACTTTGGCTTTCCTTTTCTGTTTGTGCGCACTCAATGCGCAGACAGTCTGGTTGGGTTCGGTAGATGATGATTGGACCAATACAGCCAACTGGTCAGCAGGTGTACCTACCAGCGGATCCGTTGTGACTTTACCCGCGAGTCCAGCTGGTGGAAATTTCCCCACCTTTTCTGGCTCTTCTTCTATTGATTTTACCATCCAAAATGCGGGTATCCTCACCTTCAACAGCTTTGTTTACAACAATGGTCAAATTGTCAATTTTGGCGGTGGCCAAATCATCAACAACGACCAAATGGTCAATGGTGGTGGAAAGCTAATTGATAATGATGGTCACTTTGAAAACAATGGTATCCTAGATAATTATGGGACGATTGATATCGCAGCATCCGGAAGTTTGGATAATGAAAACGCGGCCTCGGTTAAAAATTTCAACAGCTTTTTGAGCTTTGGCCCGGTGGTCAACAACGGAGCTACTTTTGACAATCATGGGACAATGGTCATTGTCGTTGCTTTCGAAAACAATACCAATTTCAATAATTTTGGCATTTTTGAAAGTCAATTTGGATCGGTACTAAGCAACGGGGCTTCTGCTAGTATCGTCAATAAGCCTTCCGGTGAATTTAGTACTAATGGGTCGTTTACCAATGCCAACACGCTTTTAAACGAGGGGGAGTTGATCATTCAAAATGCAGGACAAAGTACCAACAATGGAAGCATTACCAATGCCAATATGTTGGAAATTGCGGGTACTTTGATCAACGAAAATTCACTAGTCAACAATAGTGAATTGATGATCAACTCTGCCGGACGTTTGGAAAACAATGCTACGGTGGAAAACAACAGTACCATTACCATTGAGATTTGTGGAATCCTGGTGCAAAATGCAGGGAATACAATTGCTGGAAATGTCCAGAGCGATGGAATCATCTACGAAATCAATGGATCCGTTAATGAGACCAACGGAGAATTTGGTTTGGTATTTACTGACATCAACGAGACACCTGCCCCGGTTCCTGCCTGTAAGCGAGATGTCATCTTACAAATTGATGAAAGCGGAGTGGTCAATTTTACTGCTGCGGATGTGGATCAAGGACGTAGTTATGGAAGTTGTGGAGCAAGTTTAGAATCTATTACCATAACACCAACGTCTTTTACGAGTGCTGATGTAGGCGTACAAATTGTTACTCTAACTGTTACCGACAACTTTGGCAATAGTTCCAGTTGCGAGGATTTCGTCACAGTCTTACCCTTTTCTCCACCCATCGTTCCCAACGATGATCCAGATATTGATTTTGCTTGTCCAGAGGACATTACCGTATCGACTCAGGCTGGTGCTCAATTTGCCCCTGCCAATTGGTCGATAGGAGAGGCCGCCACCACTTGTGCTCCCGTAGGTGGAGGGATTCCTTGTAGTACGGTGCCATCGAGTATTCCCGGGTTTACTTACTTGGGGGAATACAACGAGAATCGATACTTTGTTTCCAATGCCACCGCTAGTTGGACGCAGGCTAATATTAATGCGCAGGCCAACGGTGGCCAACTCGTCACCATCAATGATGCTGCCGAAAATGCTTTCATTACCAACAACGTCAATCCTTCCTCCGGATCGGTTTGGATTGGCTACAACAATGTCGATAATGGATCTACTTTCCAATGGGCAAGTGGTGAAAATAATACTTACACCAATTGGCAGTCAGGCGAACCCAATGGTTCAGCCAATACCCATGCAGCCCGTTTAAGACAGGTCAGTGGAGAATGGACCGATCGAGATGTCAGTGTACATTTTGAATACGTCATCGAAATCGCTTGCTACGAGGACGTACCAGATTGTGCAGCTATTTCCAATACTATTCCAGGAACCATTTACTTAGGAGAATTTAACAATAGTAAATACTATTGTACGGAAACCAATAATTTTACTTGGCATCAAGCCAAAGCTTGGGCGGAAAGTAAAGGTGGTCATTTGGTTATTATTGATGATCAGGCAGAAAATGATTTTGTCCAATCGGTTATCCTAGCCGACTTCGGTTGGATTGGTTTGACCGATGAGCTCAACGAAGGAACTTATGTCTGGGTAGATGGTCAACAAAGGCCTTATTTCAACTGGAACTCCGGAGAACCCAACAATAGTGGTGGCAATGAAGATTACATTCGACTACTGGCCCATAATGGAAAATGGACCGATCGCAATGAGTTCTTCTACGCAGAGGGAATTATGGAAATTCCTTGCCCTGCATCTGGGCCCGTTTGTAATCCGGAGGGAAGCATTACGCGAGAAGCCTGGTACAATATCGGTGGTGGAGTAGCAGTTGCTTTGGTCCCTGTCAATAGCACTCCGGATGAGACGGAAAACATTGGTATTTTCGAAGCCCCTGTCAACATTGCCGATAATTATGGTACTCGAATTCGCGGCTATATTTTTCCCCCAGCCACTGGAACCTACACCTTCTGGTTGGCCAGCGATGATAATGGGGAATTATGGATCAGTACCGACGACAATCCTGCCAACAAACAATTGATTGCTACGGTGCCCACTTGGACTTCTTCTCGTCAGTGGAACAAATTTCCAGAACAACAAGCAACGGTAACTTTACAGGCAGGACAACGCTACTACATTGAAGCGTTGGCTAAGGAACAAGCAGGAGGAGATAACTTAGCAGTGGGTTGGCAATTGCCTGATGGCACCTTGAATCGACCGATTTCAGGTAGCTATTTGTCTCCCATTGGTAGT
>JBCCSR010000921.1:0-3084 GCA_039199865.1 Bacteroidota bacterium | reverse complement strand
GCGCGTTTTTTGAATGACCTTTCTGGTAAATTACTGGCACTTGTCTACAGCTTCAGCAACACCATCGAAAAAGATCGCGTCTGGTATGCCCGTTGGAAGCCTTCAACGATCTTGAAAGAGATGGATCGTATGGATGAGCAATTGCCGGCTTTGAAAAACTTTATTTTACCCGGAGGTCATCCTACCGTATCTCATTGCCACATTGCTAGATGTGTTTGTCGTAGGGCAGAGCGGATGGTGGTTGCTTTGAAAGTCAATGAACCCGTTGACGATTTGATTTTGCAGTACCTCAATCGACTTTCCGATTATTTCTTTATCCTGGCCCGTTATCTCGGACAACAACTGGGAGCAGAAGAAGTCATCTGGCAGGGACGCTAGCAATAGTCAATCAGCGGGCGAAGCTTCAAGAGCAGCAAGTGCGCTACTCCATTTTTCATAAAAATTAAAATGACTGGTAAGGTCTTCTTATATTTGTCTCGATGACCGATCCAACGGAAAAGCATATTAAAGACCGTCTTCCAGAAATTACCAAATACCTCCTGGTACTTGGGCTTATCGTTTTTATCAGTTTTTTGTTTCCCAACAATGCGCGGTTCAAATATGACTTTGATCCTGGACAGACTTGGCATTACAATGACTTGGTTGCTCCATTCGATTTTGCGATCATCAAACCCGAGTCCGAGGTGGAGGCAGAAAAGGCTGCAATCAGTGCTCAGTTCAATCCTTACTACGAACTCAACCCCAATGTTGCCAGCCAACGAAAACAAAACTTTGCCATTGCTTTTCGCGAACAACTAGATGCTTTCAGTGGCAACATTCACCTCAAAGATATTTTTCAAAGAAGTATTCTTTATAAAGAGTTTGGTTATCGATTCATCGATAAAGTTTACGCTCGGGGAGTACTCGGAGCGGATGAGCAATTGGCGGGAAAGCCAGCCAATTTTGTCATCAATGTTATCAATGGAAATACCACGACTCGCAAAACGTTACAATCGATATTGGACCCCAATAAAATTGAACTTTGGGTAAGCGATAGTCTATTGGTCAGTGGTTTGGATGATATCGATTTTTTGGTCCCCTTGTTTGAAGATTTTTTTCAGCCCAATTTGAGCTACAGCGAAGCGCTAACCAAAAAATTTCAGGAAGAGCAATTGGCCAGCGTTTCTACGACGAGGGGAAAAGTGCAAAGAGGAGAATTGATTGTAACCAAGCAAAGTATTGTCACCAATGAAATTTATCAAAAACTCATTTCCTTCAGAAGACAATACGAATTGGATATTTCTTCTAAAAAATCTCACTGGGGGGTCTTTGGCGGCTATTTTTTGTTGACCAGTTTGATTTTGGGTGTTTTTATTCTTTACTTGCAGTACAATGAAAAGAAAATATTCAATAGCCTCAAGCAATTTCTCTTTATGCTTATGTGGTTATTGGTCTATAGTTATTTGGTCTTTGCAGTAGATGCCAGTCAAATTTTAAGCGTTTACCTGATTCCTTTCTGTATCGTTCCCATTATCATCAAAATTTTTTACAACGAGCGATTGGCTTTGTTTACCCACATCGTTGTTGTTTTGATTGCCAGTTTTTTATCTTCTCAGGGTTATGAGTTTACCTTTTTACAAATCTTAGCCGGAATTGTTGCCGTTTTGAGTAACATCAAAGTGAGGGATTGGAGTAAATTTTTTGTTTCTATGCTGTATATCTTTCTGGCCTACAGCGTCGGCTACTTGGGTTTATCTTTAATTGAGGAGGGGACTTTGATGGCCGTTGATTGGTCGATTTACACCTGGATTTTCCTCAATGTATTTTTGACTTTATTGGCGTATCCATTGATTCCTCTGTTGGAGCGGGTCTTTGGTTTTACTTCGGCCATTACCTTGGTTGAGTTGTCAGATATGGATCGACCCTTATTGAAAACGCTTTCCCTCAAAGCGCCAGGAACTTTACAACATTCCCTACAAGTCGCCAATTTGGCCGAAGCTGCTGCCAGTAAAATTGGAGCCGATCAGTTGTTGGTAAAAGTAGCCGCTTTGTACCACGATATTGGTAAAACCAAACAACCGCTCTTTTACATCGAAAATCAAACTGGTGTCAATCCCCACGATAAAACCTCCGATTTGGAAAGTGCAAAAGTCATTATTGAACACGTGACGGAAGGCGTTCAGTTGGCCAAGAAAAACAATTTGCCCAAGGTCTTGATCGATTTTATTTTAAGTCATCACGGAACTACACGCGTCGAATATTTTTATCGCAATCACATCAATAACAATCCCGGTGGAGAGGTCGACGAACATTTCTTTAGATATCCTGGACCTCGCCCCAGAAGTAAAGAGGAAACCATTTTAATGATTGCCGATTCCTTGGAAGCAGCTTCAAAAAGTCTGAAAAGTCCCAATGAAAAAGACATCAATGATCTGGTCGATAAAATCATTGCGGGTAAAATTACCCACGGCCAGTTAGAAGATTCCGAAATGACTTTCGAAGAATTGGAAATTTGTAAAGCTGAGTTTAAAAAACTGTTGAAAAGCATCAATCATGTTCGGATAGAATATCCGGATGAGAAGAAATAATATTGGGCTTACCAGTTTGTGATCTTCCTTTGGCCTTTATGATTTTTTCCACTCAAAAAATATTAGCTTAAGATCAATATTGTGTCATACTAATCAACCGTCTTAGGGGATAAAAAATATAAATTTGATGTTACCTTCGGTGCATAAAAACTCAATTGAACTATGAAAATCAACTCAACGTTGCCAATCCTTCAAATCCTTATTTTAGTGATTCTGGCCAGTATCAATACGACCATTTTTGCCCAAAATAAGGGCTATATCGTTACCCAAGATCAAAAAGTAAATGGTGAATTCTTTTCAGATCAAATTGCCGATTACGCTAAATTTAGAGCGGATACGGAGAAGGATTACAAAGAATATACTCCAAGCGAAATTTCCTATTTGTGGGTCAATAATGCTAAGTATGAATCCATCCTTATTGACGGGGATACAGGAAAGGAATATCAATTTGCCGAAGTATTGGTGGAAGGAAAAGTGAATTTGTACAAAGTGAGCGATCTTTTTTACCTCAAAAAAG
>JBCCSR010000920.1:0-3087 GCA_039199865.1 Bacteroidota bacterium | reverse complement strand
TTTCTTGATCTGGTTGAATTGAGACAATCGGATAATGGCTTCGATTTTTTTCATTCTACTGAATTTTTAGGCGCTACAACGGGTATAATTTTTTCTTCTTCCTCTTTAATTTTACGCTTCCCACAAACCGTCGTCACCACTGTATTTTGTCGTGATTCTTTTGGAAACCTTCTATTGCTTAAATGGCTTGGCAGAATCGCAATTTTTATTTTTAAAGTAGCACTAGGATTAATGATTATTTAGCTACTTTCATTGTTATTACAAATGTATTTTAAAAGCACAGTTAAAAAGATTTAAAAAAGTGTGTTTTTGTCATAGCCAAAGAAAGGTTTTTTATTGTTAAGTTGTTGTAAAACAGATACTTATGGCGAAAGCTGATGTGAAGTCCACAAGACCTAAAGAGCAGCTATTTATTTTGATAAAATCTTTGACTAAAGCGGAAAAACGAAATTTCAAACTTTACGTCAACCGGATCCAAAGTAAAGGAGACATCAAATTCGTTCAATTGTTTGATGCCATTGATAAGATGGAGGCATTTGACAATGAGCAATTGCTCAAAAAAATGCGTGGTATTTCAAAAAGTCAACTCGCTAATTTGAAAAGACATTTGTACAAACAAATCCTAATCAGCCTTCGACTCATTCACATCCAAAAAAATATAGACATCGAAATCCGCGAGCAAATTGATTTTGCCAGGATCTTGTATGGCAAAGGACTTTATCTACAAAGTTTGCGCTTACTGGATCGAACCAAACAGGTTGCGATTGACAATCATCAGGATATTTTACACTTGGAAATTTTAGAGTTTCAAAAACTCATCGAGGAGCGGCACATTACGCGGAGTCGGACTATTGAAAACAAGGTAGAGGATTTGGTTGAGCAGGCTTTAAAGCGCAGTGCCATTATTCACAATTCGTGTAAGCTGTCTAACTTGAAAATTGAAATTCATGGTTTTTACATTCAATTTGGCCACGTAAAAAACGCAAAGGATACTCGAATTGTAAAGGAATTGTTTAAATCTCGATTGGCCAGCATCAATCAAGAAAATCTCACCTTTTTTGAAAGTGTTTATTTGCATCAATCTTATGTTTGGTATTATTATACGTTGCTCGATTTTGAACAATGCTACGAAGCGGCATTGAAGTGGGTGCGTATTTTTCATGAGGTTCCCAACTTAATTGAAGAAGAACCAGATTTGTATATTAGGGGAGTCCATTACATGTTGACATCTTTGTATAATTTAGGCTACTTACCCTTGTTTACCCAAAAGTTAAAAGAGTTCGAATATTTTGAGCAGCAACACGGAAAACAGCTCAAACCCAATTCGAAAATGCTGACTTTTCTCTATTTGTATTTGGCCAAGCTCAATTGTCATTTCATCGACGGATCGTTTGAGGCCGGACTGCCACTTGTTTCAACGATCAATCGCCAACTCAAAAAGTTTGAACCGTTATTGGATGTTCATCGTTTCATGGTCTTTTATTACAAAATTGCCTATCTCTATTTTGGTGCAGAAGATTATGGTAAGGCCATTGAATACCTCAACAAGGTGATTGATCTTCGGACGGGACACCTCAGAGAAGACATTCAATGTTATGCCCGGCTCATGCAATTATTGGCGCATTTTGAATTGGGGCACTTTCATTTGTTGGAATACTTGGTCCAGTCGACTTACCGTTTTTTGGGAAAAGTGGAGGAACTCAATCCCATGCAGTTGGAGACGTTACGATTTGTCAAAGGGATCATCAATCGACCTAACTATGAGCATAAAGATGCTTTGTTACAGTTTAAGCAAAACCTAGAGCAGATTATCAAAGATCCATATGAGCAGCGGGGATTCATCTATCTCGATGTATTGTCTTGGGCGAGAAGTAAGGTGGAAAATACTTCGCTTGCCAATATTATTCTACAAAAGCAAAGAAAAGCCTCAGACTAGTAACTTTTTGAGGGGTTCGCGAATGGTCAAATGCCCCTCTTTTACTGCCAATCTTGAACTTAAAAAAGGACAGGCTAACGTTGATCAACGTTAGCCTGCATCCTAACCAAATTAAACCAAGATCTTTATAAGTTCGTTGTTTAGCTGACCTGACGCACAGGTACTGCTTTCAACTTTCTTTTTTTCAAAACACGGATTTTGTTGATGGCATTGATGTACGCTTTGACAGAAGCCATCACGATATCTTCATCGAGGCCAAATCCCTGATAACGTTGTTCATCGTGTTCGATGCGCATGTGAACTTTGCCTTTTTCTCGGCTTCCTCTCGAAAGGGATTGCACCAAAAATTCCTCTAGTACAATTTTCGCATTGAGGATGCGGTCAATCGCTCGAAGGGTGGCGTTGACAGGTCCATTGCCCGTTGCACTTTCTCTGATGATTTCGCCGTTGACGATGAGTTCTACCGTGGCAACGGGTTGCAAGGGCTCTCCACAAACCACTTGTACGCGACTAAGCTCAATTTTGGGTTTGGATACCTTGCCTTCCATCAACATGATGAGATCTTCATCACAAATATCTTTTTTGGCATCAGCCATTTCCAAAAACTGTTCGTAAATCACGCCTAATTTTTTGGCGTCTACTTCGTAGCCCACTCGCTCCAAATGAAATTTTAATGCTGCTTTCCCACTTCTGGCGGTGAGGATGATCGAAGACTCTGGAACGCCAACTTCTTCCGGGGCAATGATTTCATAATTTTCCCGATCTTTCAAAACACCATCTTGATGAATGCCCGAAGAGTGGGCAAAAGCATTGCGTCCAACAATGGCCTTATTGGGTTGGACGGGCATTCGCATCATGCGGGAAACCATCATGCTGAGCATGTATATTTTTCGGGTATTGATGTTACAATTGGGTAGACCTTGATGGGTTTTTAAAATCATGGCGACTTCTTCTAAAGAAGTATTGCCCGCTCGTTCTCCGATACCATTGATGGTGACCTCGACTTGTCGGGCACCATTTTGAATACCTGCAATCGTGTTGGCGGTTGCCATTCCCAAATCATTGTGACAGTGACAAGAGATAATGGCTTGCTCGAAGATTATGGCCGAAAAATTCGTTTCCTCAAAGAAAATGTAGCTAATATCGAGCAA
>JBCCSR010000919.1:0-3088 GCA_039199865.1 Bacteroidota bacterium | reverse complement strand
TATGAACCACCAAGTGCTAGTATCTCGGGAAATATTCAAACGAGCAATAGTCAAGATATTGCGGGGGTGACGGTACGGCTATTGGGGGCAGTTAGTGATTCTGTACTTACTGACGCAAGCGGTGATTATCTTTTTACCAATTTGCCCCTTAATCAGGATTACACGCTGTCTTTTTCCAAGACTAATAATACCAAAAATGGGGTCAACATATTTGACTTGATTCTAATTTCTGACCACATCCTAGGGATCAATCCATTTTCTGAACCGAATCAATTGCTGGCGGCAGATGCCAATTCTAGTAGTACAATCACGGGCTTTGATTTGGTAGAAATTCGAAAAGTGATTTTGGATGTCACCAATACTTTCCCAATCGCTCCATCCTGGATATTTGACGACAATGATATTTTCATCCAAAATCTACAAACGGATCTGATCTTTGATGTGACGGGGATTAAAATGGGAGATGTTAATTTTTCTGCCAACCCTGGAAATTAAAATGGACTTGCTTAGTCATCAGCAAAAAAAACCGGAGGATTGAATTTCAATCCTCCGGTTTTTTTTGTTTTGCACTAGACTTAACACTATTCCTTGATGATCTTACGGCTCATTACGTTTTTACCATCCAACTGCAATTGTAGGAAATAAAGGCCACTACTTAGGTCGTCCCCAGTTAGAATTTGACCACTAGAATTGCCAATTTTCAATTGCGTTACCTGCTGACCCAGCGCATTGTAGATGCTTAGATTCCCCGTTTGATAGGAACGATCAATTTGGTAACTGATCAAGATGGCTTCATCGAAGGGGTTGGGTTGGGTGTTTAGATCAACAACAAATTCTAGCTCATTGGTACTCGTTGATAAATCGATAACAATGGTTTCTGTAATCAGTGAACTCCCACAGGCATTGCTCACTAACAATTCAACTTCATACGTTCCACTACTTGTGTAGGTATGAATTGGGTTGGGAAGCGCACTACTATTTCCATCTCCAAAACTCCAGGTGTAGTCCGTTGCATTAGTGGCTGATAAGTCAAACTCTACCACATTGTCATTAGAAATGGAATAAGTAAACGAAGCGCTAGGCACATCCTGAATGTTGATGAGATTTTGCTCATTGAGTGTGATTTCTCCATTGGGGGTCATCGCGAGTAAACTTACATCGTAAGTACCCGGACTGAAATAAGTTACCGTGGGATTTTGTGCAGTAGAGTTAGCAGGCATCGCGCCCTCAAATGTCCAGTTCCAGCCATTGGTAATGCTATTGGGATCCGTAAAAGTCACTTCTAATGGAATACACCCTGTAGTTACTGATGCGGTAAAAGGCGCCAAAAAATCTCCTCCCTCAATTTTGAAATCGTCGACTCCCGCCTCTGTCACGTGGCCCGTAGGCACATCTTCTGCTTCAAAAATGACTCGCATGTTTTCGGTAATACTGATGAAGTCCGCAAGATTTACCTCGTAGTCTAACCATTCTGAATTGCTTTCGCTGAAGATGGCCACGACAGCTTCGGTACTGCCATTACTGACCCTCACCTCAAGAAAATCATTAGGCGTACCACCTCCACCACCGACAGGGAAATTGGTAAACCAATAGCTAAACTTCATAATGGGTTGAGCGATGTTACTCAGGTCCATGACTGGTGAGATCAAGCGGGTAAATCCATCATCTACATCATCGTCCCAGACGTTTCCACCTCCATTTCCAGTAACGTAGCACATGGTCCCCAGATCACCTATTACGTCTTTATCAGGGTTGCCGATACCTCCGAAAAAATCGGTACCAATGGGGACACCTCTTTCCCAAAGTCCACCATCCGCGGAGCTGACCTCTTCCCATCCGAGATCTAAGATAAATTCATCAGCATAGCCAGGATCTAGTTCCACAAGGGTATTTGTGTTACTAATGTGTTCGATGGGATTCAACTTCGTTTGGTATCCCCACGAACCAGCAAGTATTTGGTATTCTCCTAAAACCACTGTCGCCAAGGCAAAGTTTCCATTGGCATCAGCCACAGTGTTGTAATTCAAATTATCCCCATTGATTTGTACAATGGCGTTTGGAATGGGAGCACCACTTTCCGCATCGACAACTTGACCAGAAAAGGAGGCATTAGGAAGGGGATCCAATTCGACATCCAATAGCGTGACCTCTCCGTTTTCTAATATGGCAGATACTGTTTTTGGAAAATAACCCGCCAAGGAGAAAGTAACGTCGAAGGTTCCAGCGGTTGCTTGTCCAGTTTTGTATACTCCACTCAAATCAGAATTGGCGAAATTCGTTTGAGAAGAGGAGATCTCAACCAATACATCATTTAATAAAGCACCCGAAAGCGCATCCGTGACAATACCCTCCAACCAACAAGCTCTGACGTAATTGGGCTCGAGAATGTATAGGCCATTATTGATGTCAGTGACGAGAACCGTTCCCGAGGGTAAGAAAGGATAAACTCCCCAAGCACCAGATCCCTCACCGGGTAAAACCGTATCAAAATTTCCGACCTCAATGATATTGTCTGGTCGAGAGCCATCTGCAATAATGCATCCATCGGTGTAATAAGAAATGATGAGCCAGTCTTCCCAAACGAAAACATTATGAGGCAAGACACCCTGATTGATGGTAAACAAGGGACGAAATTGATCCAACTCTTTGATATCACCTAAGTCGGAGATATCATAAGAGGCGACGGGAGCATCACCAACCTCATCGGTGGTAAAAATGGTGTTACCGTCATCCGATAGCCAAGTATTGTGGGTGAAATCGAAAGGCGTTGGTTGACTTGCTAAGATCAAGGTATTGTTTTTATCCGTTACGTCGTAAATGGTAAAAATACCTTCGTAGATCTCAGAGCTGTACATGATATTGTCTCGAACGTAAATATCGTGGGAATAAACATTGGGCCCCATCGCGATGAATGCTGGACTACCAGGATCGGTAAATAGATCGATGTACATCGCACCACCATTATTGAGATTACATCCCACCAGGTAACCGTAACCATCATCATCAATGTAAATGTTGTGGCAAGGGCCTAGTATTCCTTGTCCAAGAATGTCGGGCTCCCAATTGTAATAGTCCTCATCGGTGATTG
>JBCCSR010000918.1:0-3090 GCA_039199865.1 Bacteroidota bacterium | reverse complement strand
TATTGAATTCGTATAAATACCTGGGAGAAGCTTATTTGGCTTTGAAAAATTATACTCGCGCCATCCAATATTTGGGAGAAGGTTACGACATCATTAGGGAAACGGGCAATCAAGGACTCAAGTTAGAATTCTACAGTTACTTGTCAAGGGCTCATGCGGGGCAAGAAGATTATCGCAAAGCCTTTCTTTTTTCCGAACAACGAAATACCCTCAACGATACCCTCTACCAAATTAGCAAAGCAGAAGCAGAGGAGGAAATGGAGACCCGCTTCGAAACAAAATTAAAGGAAAATAAAATCGCCTTGCAAGAAGCGAAAATCCAAGAAGCCCAAAATCGGAGCAGACTATACCTGATCATCTCTTGTTTGTTGGGACTATTTGTGATTGCAGCGATCATATTTACGTATTTCTTAAGGCGTTCTCGAAAGGAATTGGCGGAAAAGAACAAACTGATCAGTAAGTCTTTGGAGGAAAAAGAAATGTTGCTCAAAGAAATTCACCATCGCGTAAAAAATAACTTACAAGTCATTTCTTCACTACTCAATCTACAATCGCAAACGGTCAAAGATGCATCGGCACAATCCGCAATCATTGAAGGGCGAAACCGAGTAAAATCGATGGCCCTCATTCATCAGAACTTATATCAAGAACAGGATATGCGCGGGGTTGATGCCGCAGAATATGTTACCAAACTTACCGAGAACTTATTTGACTCTTATCAGGTCGATCACGAAAACATTCGTTTTCAACACCGCGTGAGTCCCCTGACCCTAGATGTCGATACCGTGATTCCAATCGGACTCATCCTCAATGAATTGATTAGCAATGCCTTAAAGTACGCTTTCCCAGAAGGGCGTCCCGGTATTTTAGAAGTAAGGCTGGAGGAATCTCAAGAAGGCCTCAAGTTGTCCGTTTTGGACGATGGGGTTGGCGTAGAACCCGAAGTGTTTAATCATCAATCCAATTCGATGGGCTACAGAATTATTCGGGCTTTTGTCAAAAAGCTAAAGGCAATCATGACGGTCAATCATGAGAATGGGACCCGCATTGATATTTTAATTCCACAATAAATTGCTTGCTAAAATCGCGCGCCATCATGATGAAAAGTAAACGCGTCTTAATCGTAGAAGATGATGCGATCATCTCAGAAGATCTACAAACTTGTGTTGAAAACTTGAGCTATGAGCTAGCAGGCGTCGCTTATGATAGCCCAACTGCTCTTGATTTATTGGCTACTCAATCTTTCGATATCGTTTTATTGGACATCAATCTGGGTGGTGGTAAGGATGGGGTAGACATTGCAGAACAAATCAATACCCATCATAAAATACCTTTTATTTTCATAACTGCCTATTCCAGTAAATCTGTTCTCGAACGTGCCAAGCGGGTTCGCCCAATGGGGTATATCGTCAAACCGTTTAGTGAGGGAGACATCTTTTCTGCCATGGAAATTGCGCTTTTTAATTACAAATCGACTGGCGGAATTGATCGCTGGGATTTAAACTCCTTTAACCAAAAAACCGATGTAATATACACCAGCCGTGAATGGGATCTCATCAAGGATATTTTTAAAGGCTACACCAACCAACAAATCGCCAATAATCAGTTTGTCAGTGTCAATACCGTCAAAACCCATCTCAAAAACATTTACGATAAATTGAACGTACACACCCGATCCGAGGTGATCGTTAGGCTTCGCAATATCTTTAATGAATGACGAAGCATTTTTTGATCAAAATCATCCAATCGGGTGAAGTGAGGTGAGCTAAATTGCCGCATCTTGCAAGTGTATTCAAGCAAACATCAATACCCCGCTTCTCCAATACCAGATGGATCGCTCCATTGAATTGATCACAACCTCAAGCTAAGGTCATCCGATCAAGGGCCATTCCTTTGCAAACTAGCGAAAGGCAGGAGAAGCTTGACGGTACTTGGGATTTGAGAATGCACCAGAACTCAAATGTTAATCCATTACAATTTTCATCATTTAAAAAATAATAAAATGAAAAATTCGATTTGCGCTCTTTTTATGGCCTTATTTGCCCTTTTATTATCTACGACTGGCGTCGAGGCGCAGTGTACAAAAACCTATGCTTCAAAGAGTGGTACAGTACTCGCCGCTGGCCCCGCAAAAATCAAATTTAAGCCCGAGGCCAATTCCGTCACCATCAGCGTCAATAAGACGGGAGGACGCGCCCAAACGATTGCCAATATTTATGTCAACAATCAGTACAGAGACAAGATAGAATTTTCTAATGGAAGATACACGCGCGAGAAATCAAAGACGATCAGCGGTGTAAAAAATAAAAATGTCAAAGTAGAGATCATCAATCAGTCTGTTGGCAATAAGTTCAAATACAGCATGAAAGCCAAAGGCCAAGCCGGTTCAAATCTTGGTACGGGGACGGGGAATCCAGCCCCACAGGCCAAAAAGAGTGTCACCTTTGATAGAGCTTGTAAAAACCGGGTGAATATCAAAGTTGAGAGAAGAGAAGGGACGGCGCGCGCCAATGTTTTTATTTACCACGGCAGCATCAAGGTGGACGATGGCATTCTCGACAGAAACCAGCCACGCATTAACTTCTCTTTATCCAATTCAACAAACAAAAGGTATCGAGTAGAGGTGAAAAATGTCTCGGTAGGCAATAGAATTAAATTCCGCGCTTCCGCTACCCAGCAATAGTCGGGACTGGAAAAAAATCAATTTCGGCGGCCTATTCGTTTAACGGATAGGCCGTTTTTAGCATCTCCTCCTCATTCGATAGCTTTTGCCGAATTGCGCATGGTCAAAATTAAAACGGAAAGGCTACTGCTGGGGCAGTAGGGTAAACGAGGGCTTGATTGTTTGAGCGATATAAGAGTATCATCATGATTAATATCAGTAGTAAAAATGCAAAGCCTTCGTCACCTAATACCTTGCATTAGCACATCAGCCTGATCACATTTTTGATTTGACGATAAGTCGCTGCTTGACTATTGAATTGGATGAAAAATTGTTGTTGCTTTGATTGACCTTATCGAGGGCTAGGACTAAGAAGTTCTGGTAGCTAGTAAAAATAAAAACACTTTGTTTTGTCAACAATTGATCAT
>JBCCSR010000917.1:0-3093 GCA_039199865.1 Bacteroidota bacterium | reverse complement strand
GAAATATTGACGCCTTCTTTGCGTTCCACAAATGAGAATTCAACTACGATTTGCTCATTGAATGGATTGGGAAAAACCTGTAGAGCAGCCAACTCCTCTTCTAAGCTATTCGTACTGCTAAGGCAATCCGTTTGAAACTCGAAACTCATGCTGTATTCACTCTGCATCATACTATCGCAAAGAGAACTGATTTGTGCTTCATAGCTAAAACAGGCTTCCAGGTTTTCGATAATCATTCCATTGGTATTCACAGTGGTTTCGATCCAGTCCGTTGCATTGATCGCCTTGTGTCGGAGAAGATACTCGTCTATTCCTGGCACCTCATCCCATTGTAAAACTGCTGCGGTTTCTGTTACTGCAGTGGTATCCAAATTGGTGGGAGCCACGCAAGGAGCTACTCCTTCAACGATGGTGATACAGTAATCTTCTATTTCTCCAAATGCATTGGCAGGTTGGTTACAAGCACTAGGAGTGGCATTAAAAAACATCGCAACCCGCATTCTGGTCAAACCCGGTAGGGCGGTGTCCGGAATGAAGATGCTTCCAATGACGGGGCTACTGGTGCCGGGGGAAGTATAAACGATTTCAGTAGCATCTTCAAATGCTCCATTTTGATTGAAATCAATCCAAATTCTAAAAAGCTCCGTGAACGTTTGCCCGTTGAATCCAGGAGTTAGGCTGATGTCGAAAGCATTATTGGTTGCTAGTTCGGTGGTGGCACCATCGGTAAAATCACCATATCCACTATTGGGCCCTGATATATTGACTAGGGTGTTGACAATTACTGATTCAATCCATTCGTCTTCAACACTCAATTGTGGTGCGTCACAATAAGTGGAATCTGTACAGGCCCCACATCCTTTGGTTTTGAATAAAAAGCTATCACTATACTCGCTCAAACTATCGAGACAAGAAGTTTGTACCTGCATTTCATAGTCCGTACACGGAATGAGATTGGAAAATTCAAAATTATTGATCAAGGTGCTTTGCTCTATCCAATCCGGATTCGCAACGGGCTTGAAACGAACATTATAACCTTGAGCAGCCAAAACACTTTCCCAACTGGCCATGGCACTGACTTCGGTAATCACTGAAACATTGAGTCCGACGGGGGCATCACAACAACCATCTGTTTTGAAAACGTGAACAGCGGAATAGTCAGAAACGATGGTGTCGCAATTGCTTACCACCTGAAACTCATATTCGGTACAGCCCATGAGGGTATCAATCAAAAAAGGAGCGACTGCGTTGTCAATGATGGTCCAGTCACTGGCTCCCACTGGACGCCAACGTAGGGTATCAATAATGGTGTTTTCCGTAGTATTCCAAACGAGATTGGCTTGCGTATCCGTTACATCTATGGCACCCAATCCTCCGGGAGTTGGACAGGGTCCACAATCGTCCATCAACAATTGCATGCTGTTGTTGACATTCAATCGACCTCCCGTCACGGTGATATTGGCCAAAGAAGCGTTGGGGTCGACACCATCCATAATGTATTTCTTTACCAAAAGTGCTGCTGCACCCGGATCTGCTTTGGCCAAGGAGATGAGGTTGGTACAGGGAGCGGAATAGAGCAAACTAATCGTCCCTGTTACGTGGGGCGTTGCCCCCGAGGTTCCACCAAAACCTCCATAACCACTTCCACTGGTGATCGTCCAAGTTCCTGCTCCAAAAGCACCGAGATCAATTGTCTCCAGACCATAGCCCGCTTGTGTGACTTTTACATCATCATCATTCATATTGGTGATCGAAAGCAAATAATCACTGGGACACCCGGTTGGTAAATCGCCAAAAGTATCCACATTTTGATTGCCATTGATTGTAGCACCTGCATTCAAAATTCCGTGTACTCCAAGGGTATCGTAAAAGGCACACCAAAGTGGTGCATTGGCAGGTTGACCACCATCCACTCCCCAAGAAGCATTGGTAGCTACTACAAAAGCACCTTCCGCTCCATTGGTTTCATTGTATCGGATTCGGGCCGTGAGGGGATAGGAATAAGCTTCTAATACCTCACTTTCTACGCCTGTTCCTCCAGCGACAAACATCACTTTAACATCCCAGTTGACGCCCGCAACCCCAATGCCGTTATTGCCCTTTGCTCCGATGATTCCGGAAACAGGGGTTCCGTGTCCGGCACCGTTGGTAATATTATCATCGCCACTACCGGTATCCCAACCTCGATAATCATCTACAAAGCCATTGTTGTCATCATCGATTCCATTATTGGGAATTTCTGCACGGTTGAACCAAACGTTGTCGGCCATGTCTGGATGGCTAATTTGTAAGCCACCATCAATGACGCAAACGACAATCGTGTCCCCTTGAGGAGTCAAACCACCAGTAGTGACATCCCAAGCCAGATCCATGTCAATATCTGCACCGGGTGTTCCTCCGCTTTGGCCCGTATTGATGTATTGCCATTGGTCTGCAAATTGAGAATCGTCGGGGATTGTCGAGCGCAGTTTGACAAAATGGTTGAACTGGGCAATTTCGACGGAAGGATCTCGCCAAACTGCCTTGATTAGCTCTTGCTCACTGATTTGGGTCCAGTCAAAAGTCAGAGCATAAATATCCATTGGGATGGATATCCTACGATCTACCTTTAGCTGAGTGGGTACACCACTCATATTCATAAGCAGTTAAAAGCTTAAGAAGGATCGCTGGCCCATCTGACTTAAGGATCACTTCTTTGTTGCTCTGATTATTGTAACCAAGAACCTAAAAACCCGAACACGCTGATAAGCGAGAATAAAAATCTCATCAAAGTGATCCACATCAAAAACTCGTAATCAATAATCAACAAATCACATTCTTCTTTACAAAAACACTCAAGAAAGCTTGGGCAAACACTTCAGAGTCTTAGGAAACACCAGTTTCATCTATCGCACAAGACAGTAGTCGAAGATTATTCTACGAACCCTGAGACAATCGACACTAATAGTGAGAAATTTGACGTTCTTGTTCTTCTTTAATAGCCCCACTAAGATGGGTATTCCGCCGGCCAGAGCCACAGCTGATTTGGCGCCCTCCTGGTGCATGAGCAAATTATGAAGGGTTGTTATTGCATAGAAGAGCACAGCCTCACGG
>JBCCSR010000916.1:0-3094 GCA_039199865.1 Bacteroidota bacterium | reverse complement strand
TCCTCACCCCCCAGGATCTGGAATGGCTCAAAAAACTGGAAACCATTCTAACGGAAAACCTCAGCGATAAAACCTATAAAATTTCGGATACTGCCCGCGAAATGAACATTTCTTATCGTCGTCTTCATCAAAAAATCAAGGAAAATACTGGACTGACGCCCAAGCAATACCAGAGAAGCATCAAACTGGCCAAGGCCCGTAGTCTACTCAAAAGTGGACAAGTGGCTACACTTCAGGAAGTCATTTACGCCGTTGGGATGGACAACTACTCCTACTTCTCTAAATTGTACACGGAGGAGTTTGGGATTAAGCCTATCGATGAGTTAAAATAGTCCTGAACGCCTTCTATTTGCCGACAGTACAAATCTGAAATTTCACATTCCTGATCATAGCAACCCTCATTTATGCAGATTCCTGATGATTTTTTGCAGATTCCTGATGATGTATCTCCCTTATCATTGAGCTATGAAATCAACCCTACTATTTACAATGCGAGCAACAAATCGCTTTCAAAGCAAAGCCATTCATGAATTTGAGTTAATATCCAATCTGATGAGCTTTGCGGCGAAAAAGGCCTTCCATTTTTATGGTGTACTGATCTTACCAGAAATATTGGGGGGAATGATCTTATATCATGGGTTTCGCTTGGAGGGCGCTTCTTTACTCATTGCGCTTTTGATTTTGTTCTTGGTTTTGATCAATATCTATTTCTACCAGACAAAAAAATTGATACAGGATCATCGACTTCGCTTGATCATCAATGGTCAGACGATCCAAATCCTAAACAGTCAGCAACTATTTTTACAACAAAACCTAGGGAATTTGGACATCCATTTTCGATACACACAAGGATATCCTACACTAGAAATCACGGCTCCAGATATCCAAAGCCTCTACATCAGTTATTATAAAGCCAACAAGTCCATTCAATCAAATCATCAGTTGAGGCAGCCCGATTATTGGATTAAAAAAGCAAAAGCCTGGCAACAATTGTGTCGCTTACTAAAAGTGAACTCGGATTGAGCTAACTATTTCCAAACAACAGACAAAAGCAAATAGGACTAAACACATTCCAAGAAAGCTAGACCATTTTTATAACCATTGGAAGGAAGCATTAGGGTACCTCGGTACCATGATACCCCAATGCCTGCTCATAAGGTTTCAAACATCCATTCTCCTTTTTCAAACACGATTATCAAACAAAAAAGTCATGAAATTTTTAAAACCATATTTACTCCTCTGTTTATTTAGTATCCTCACTTTCGGAGCCTTAAACGCTCAAGTGGCCATCAACAACGATGGCTCGCTACCGGATACCTCCGCCATGCTGGATGTCAGCAGTACCGATCGCGGACTTTTGATCCCCCGAATGACGAGTATTCAAAGAGACAACATCTACAACCCTGCTACGGGGCTGATGGTCTATAATACTGATGACAATAGCTTTTGGTATTTCGATGGAACGGCCTGGACCACTCTTGGCCAGGGAGCTTTTTCTTCTACCAATGGCCTAATTACTGCCGACCAATTGACGGATGATTTTGTCTTGGGCGCCAACAGTCTAGAACACAACTCCGGTGCTGAACGCAAACTATTTTTTGACGAAAGTAAAGGAGCTTTGCGGGCGGGTGTAGCGAGCAATGCCAACTGGAATGATGCCAACGTAGGCTATTCTTCTTCCGCCTTTGGAGCAAACACCAAAGCTAATGGGCAATTTTCCTTTGCCTCGGGTAGTGGCAGTTCTGCCTCTAGCACTTTCTCTACTGCAATGGGTAACAAATCCATCGCCAGTGGGGAATCGGCTGTGGCTTTGGGAAATGAAAGTAAGGCCAGTGCATTCAGTGCCACTGCGATGGGGAATAAGACAACGGCCAGTGGGGTTTATGCTACTGCCTTGGGCAGTTTTACGACCGCTAGTGCAAACAGTGCTACCGCTTTGGGAAACGAGAGCGAAGCCACTGCTTACATTTCCACGGCCATGGGCAACAGTACCAAGGCCTCCGGTAGTGAATCTACGGCCATGGGCTATTACAGCGAAGCCAGTGGGAACCAATCTACCGCCATGGGCAATAATAGCAAGGCGACTGGGGCCATCTCTACCGCCATGGGCAACAGTACCAAAGCGAGTGGCTACACGTCCACTACCATGGGACATGATACGGAGGCCAGTGGAAAAACGGCAACGGCACTAGGGCATCAAACCAAAGCACCTTCCTACGCCGAGACCGTTCTTGGTACTTACAACACAGATTATACTCCTGCCAACACCAATAGCTTTGATGCCAATGATCGACTACTGGTGGTTGGTAATGGAACCGCTGACAACAGTCGTTCGGATGCCCTGATTGTTCATAAAAGCGGGGACACGCAAATCAATGGACGATTATCCATCCATAATAGTGGTGCTGCACCAGACTCTTCTGCTATGGTTGATATCAGCAGTACCAGCAAAGGAATTTTGATTCCTCGGATGACGACGAGTCAAAGAATGAATATCCATAATCCGGCAACTGGCCTGATGGTTTTCGATACGGAGACTACTGGATTTTGGTTTTATGATGGTGCGAATTGGGTAGATTTGAGAGTGGAAAGCCTAGATGAATTAGTGGATACGGATGATGATACCAAAATACAGGTGGAACGTAATCCAGATGAAGATCAGATCCGTTTTGAAGTGAAAGGAGAGGAAATCATTGTAGTAGATTCTAGTTTGATTCGTCTAACTAAAGATACCCATTTTGGTTCTAGTTATCGAAATTCAAATTCCGTAGGAGTTGTCGATTATCGTGCTAATTCAAGTAGTATTGGCACTTCTAATTCCAATGAGCCTGGTTGGCAGTCATTTATACCTACAAAAAGTGGTTATATAGATTTTATCAGGATGCAAACATTGGACAATGGAAGTGCCCAGCCACCTTCGTCTATTACCTTTTCGATATATGAGGGAGAAGGAACAGGGGGGAATTTATTAACTACGACTACCTTAAGTCCGGTTGGTGCAAACCAATGGAATACTATACCAATACCTGGTGATGTATTTGTACTCAAAGGACTAAAATATACCGTTGGTTTTAGTAACAGGAAGACCTTAGGA
>JBCCSR010000915.1:0-3096 GCA_039199865.1 Bacteroidota bacterium | reverse complement strand
TCGGAGACGGTCAAATCCGTCGTTTTGAGGAGCTGGAGGGCTTTGTGAAGGCGGTAGGATCGGACAAAAAGGCTGGGCGTTTTATTGGTAATGGCTTTGAGTTTACGATGGACTTGCCTGTTGCTCAAGCGCAGTTTTCGACCAAGCATGGGAATGGAAAATGCCGCATTGTTCAACTCTTCGTCAATAGCAGCTCGTACTTTTTGCAAAAAGAGATCATCGAGGCTAGTTGGAGCGGGAGACTGAGGGCTATTGAAACTTCCAAAGGGATTGGCGTATTTGCTTTGCAGTGTTTTTCTCAGCTCCAATAATTTTTGGATGCGTACGAAAAGTTCAGCTTTATCGAAGGGCTTCATGAGGTAGGCATCCGCCCCCTGTTGTAAACCAATGACTTTGTCTTTTTGCTCGGCTTTGGCGGTCAACAAAATGATGGGAATATGGCTGGTTCGTTCGTCCGTTTTTAAAATTTGACAAACTTCATAACCATCTTTCTCCGGCATCATGACATCACTCAAAATCAAGTCGGGGATGTTGGCCAAAGCCAACTCAATTCCTTGTTGACCGTCTTCCGCAACGAGGATTTGGTATTTGTTTTTTAATAACTTTTCGATGTAGGTAATGACATCTTTATTGTCTTCGATAATCAAAACTTGTGTCTCTTCCGAGGGAGCAAGCCTAGTATCCGTCGCCACCTCAGTATCCTCTCGGGGCACCATCGGGATAAATAAAGATGGCTCCATTTCCGTATGGATGGCAGGGGTCTTGGCTGCTTTTTTTATGGGTAACAATAGAGTAAAATGAGTTCCATTCCCCAATTCACTCTCAACACTAATGTGCCCTTCCATCATATGGATCAACTCCTTGGTCAATGCCAAACCAATACCTGTTCCCTCTCTTTTTCGAGTACTCGCATTCGCTACCTGATAAAAGCGATCAAAGATATGTTCCTGATCTTTTTGACTCATCCCAACTCCCGTATCGCTGACTTTCAATTGAAGATAAGACAAGTCATTGTTTTCCTTCCGACTAAGGTGTAAGCCCACTCTCCCATCGGCTAGAGTAAATTTTATGGCGTTGGACAATAAGTTGTAAATGATATGTTGAATTTTCATTTCATCAAAATCCATCGTCAATGTTTCCAGCTCGGAATAAAAAGTAAGTTGGACCTTTCGCTCATCAGCTAAAGAGTGAAAGGACTCCGTCAAGTAACGCAAATAATTGACGATATCGCCTTGTACCCAAACCATCTTCATGGCCCCGGAGTCGAGTTTGGACAAGTCGAGCAATTGATTGATGAGTCGAAGTAAATTTTTACTATTGCGCTGAATGAGCTTCCGTTCATTTTCAAAACCAGTGATGGTATCTGTCACTCCAGAAATGACGGTGAGCGGGGTTCTAAGTTCATGAGAAACGGTAGTAAAAAATTTAGTCTTCACCGCATCCATTTCTTTAATGAACAGTCGTTCTTCATCATACAAGCGCTGACGATAACCGAGTGCCAAAGCAAAGATCAAAATCTCAATCACGATGGCAATTTCCGTAATGATAAAATGAGGGAACGGAAATGCAGCAATCCAACCAAATTGAATGCCCGCCGAAACCAGTGTGTTGGTCAATACGCCCAAAAGCAATACCGAACTGCTTATGATGAAATAATTGGCGACCTTATTTTTTGCTTTTACTATTCTGAAGAAATAAAACACCCCGACTCCCAAGCCCAGAAATGGAATCACAAAGCTAACCGTAGTCATTTCGAGATACACTCCTTCCAAACTCCTCCAAAATAGAAAGCCCACTAGTCCTCCCAGAGGATAAAAAACGACTAAAAATCGAACAAGCATTTTATCCCAATAAGGAAGCAAGGTCTTTAAGTTGACAAACTTTCTCAGAAATAACCAGTAAACGAGATAGGCCAAATTGGAATGGATTTGTAAAGTCCGATACAACAAATTCAACTTGGGCTGATTGGGCGTTACGTAGATTTGAAAAAGGCCCGACTCAATCATCAAAACCACTGAGACGACAATAGTATAGATGGCATACCACAAAAAAGCACCATCTCGCCACTGTAAAAAGACCAATAAATGGTAGATCGCCATCATCCACAGCGCTGCCAAAACCAACCAATGAATCAAGTTCGCCGATTGTTCCTTTAAAACAACTTCCCGCCATTTTTCTGGAGAAAATAATTTGATTTTTGGTCGAAAGGGTCGCCTGAGTAAATAGTCGACCTCCAACAAAATTTCGTTGATTCCGGGTTGTAGCCTGAGTTCCATCTGGGTACTGTACCCAAGTCCTGGAATAATGATGCCTTGGTACAATGATCGCTCCCGAGGCATTTGCAACACCCCTAGCTCGGTCCAATTGGAGGTTCCTAGATCAACTTTGACTCTTTGTAAGTCATGGAGATACAATACACTAGTAACCGTGGCAGCACTGCCATTGTCAATGACCAATTTGACGACAAGTCGCTCCAGATTTTCCTCCTCGATTTGTGCTTTTGTAAAATGTTGATCGGAGAACGAACCGAAAGCATCGGAAGATTTCACTGCCAAAATCTGAAGATATGGGTTCAAATCCATTGCCGACAAGGTATCTGAATTGAGGTACAATACCGGAGGAGTGGCTTTCTTTGTGATTTGTGCAAACGAAAACGGTACACAAAATACAAAGCTCAAAAAAAGCAAATGGAGTTTGGTCTGAGGCCTCAATTGTTGGTTGTCATGTTGGTCTTAATCGTTGAATCCAACCGAAGATAAAGTAAAGTGAGGCATTTTCAATGCTTTAAGGCCGTAAATCAATTTCAATGGCTTGATCGGTTGCCACTTCTTGATCGAAAAGCACCTTTTGTTTGCTCTTGACTTTTAGATGAACTTTGCCTCCTTTCCGATGGATTAAAATATCCGTTTGCCAACCACCAAAGGCCATATTTTTCAATTCCAAGTAATCCCAGTTTTCGGGCAATTGAGGCTTGATTTTGATGCGATCAAAATTGATGGGTTCCAGGCCCAGCATGCCTTCGATAAAAATTCGACAGTACAGAGCACTCTCCGCAGAAAGATGCTTCATGTTGTTTTCTGGATACGCTTCTACGAC